>JAAYCQ010000139.1 GCA_012729715.1 Syntrophomonadaceae bacterium | reverse complement strand
TGGGAACGCCTCTATTAATTAGTGCCAACTCCTATGAACTGATAGACGAAAGAGAGAACTACCTGGTACGCTATTTGGGACCGTTGGAGGTTCGGGGTAAAATGATGCACCTGCCTGTACTGGAAGTCTATAATGCTGACCCGCCGGAAATCAGGGAACGTAAGCAAGCGCTAAAAAACGATTTCCAAAAAGCATTGCTCTGTTTCCAGGAAGGTAACCGAGCCGAAGCTCGGAAAATGTTTGAGGAATACCAGGCTGCTAACCCGGATGATGGAGCCATAGCCTTTTATTTGAGCAAATTGAGCGAAAGCAGTTCAAAAACTCACTTATAATAACCATACTACTACTTTGGTGCAGTTATGTTTGCTAATGTTACTTTTGTTATGTTTTATAATGTTTGGCTATGCGTATCCTCTGTATTGTAAAAATAGTAAAACAAAACTCGAACCATAAATTCTACCTGCTCATCATAGACTTAAGCAAAGAAGGAAAAGGCTGGTGGGGTAGAATATGGGGTAAGTCAGGTTTTGGGAATTAGTATTGCCGCCGGGGCATGTACTGCTCTGGGGGCAGTACTGCTTTTTGTAAAAAGACGCTGGGATAACAGTAGCCTGGCTGTTTTTTTGGGTCTGGCCTCGGGAGTAATGGTCGCTGTGGTTCTTTTTGACATGCTACCATCAGCTCTGGTTTTCGGTGGTTGGTTAAAAGCTTTAGTAGGATTAGTGCTGGGATTGCTTATCCTGGCCATTTTTGATCGGCAGGTGTTTAACCATTCAGCTGCCCGCAATTCGCTGGTGGCTCTAGGTTATATGATTATGTTGGGGATAGCCATGCATGACCTTCCTGAAGGGATGGCTATTGCTTTGGGTAGTGAGATGAAAGCCCGTACCGGTATGGTAATAGCCCTGGGTATCGGGATACATAACATACCTGAGGGGATGGCCATCGCAGCACCTTTACTTATGGCAGGTATAAAACAAGTTCGTGTTTTAGGACAGATTCTATTGGTAGGACTGATTACACCTCTGGGTACGGTTGTTGGTTTATTGGCAGTAGCCTTCTTGCCTAACTTATTACCGCTTCTCCTGGGTCTAGCTTCCGGGATTATGATTTATCTGGTACTGTTCCAACTATGGCCTCAAGCCCGAATAAAAGACCCCCGCAGCCGCTGGTGGGGGTTCTGGATCGGTATAATAATAATTTTAATAGCAACGTTTATTTGAGAATAAAAGCCGCTCCATTTCCGGACACTAAAGAGAAAAACAAAGGGGATTTAATTTGTGAACTGGCTATACTTAATTCTGGCAGCTGTATCCGGATCTGCCATGGCCCTACAGGGCACATTCAATGCGGCTTTAGGTAAAATTATCGGATTATGGGAGTCCACCCTGCTGGTACATGTTATAGGTAGTCTAGTAGCTCTAATTATTATCCTGTTTATAGGGGTTGGTTTTAACAACTATACCAAATTAACTTCGGTTCCCTGGTGGGCATTTTTGGGTGGGTTATTAAACGTCATAATAATTTACCTGGTAGTACGTACCATACCTCAAATAGGGGTGGGGAATGCTACTACCGCTATTATAGTGGCCCAGATACTAACTGCTGTACTGGTAGATAGCCTGGGCCTTTTTGGTATGAAAAAGTTCGAGTTTCATTACCTTGATTTGCTGGGCATTGCTTTACTGGCCGTTGGGGCCAGGATACTATTAATAGATTAGGGGGCACCCAAAAAACTTACCTTGGTACCATGGCACCGAGGTATTTTTGAAATATTTATTTAATAAATCGTTTACACCGCATCGGCTTCGGACTAAGGCTGGAAGCTGTATCGGTATAGTGGTTTTGTTTAACCACTATTATCTAATTAGAAAAGAAAGACGGCAAGGGGCATAATATCGCAAGCGATGTAGGAAACGCAAACCACATAATTGAGTTTGAAAAACCTGTCTTCCATGGCATAATTACTTATAAAGGACATAGTCGATATTTGTATATTTATATCACAACAGGTACTTTTTGGACAGGGAGTGCATACATGGAAGTAAAACTCAAGCGCTTCATACATAAAATTCCTCAGGACATTCATTCTCAGACCAGGACTTACATAAGTTCCAAGCTAGCCATGTTCGAACCCGAAAGCTATATACTCGGTCAAAAAATGAGTTTCGAAGATTACCATTTTATAATATTCAACTCCACCCCGCCACCGGCAAAGATAGGCAATAAAAAGTACCAATTCAAGAAAGGAAGCCTGGTGTCTTTTGATATTGGGCAAGATATAACGGTTTTACCAACACCTGATCAATATCCGGCAAAATACATAGACATTACTATAAATAAGGAGTTTTTCCAACAGGTAGCAGCTGAAATAAATCGAACAAATGGTATAAGTTTTAAACGAGTAGAGACTACCTTTAGCCATCGCTTATCAGAATTCATTACAAGTTTTAAAAATGAAATGCTTTTATATGGCGAAAGCTATCCCCTTATGGCAGATACTATCACCACCCAAATAATTGTACAGTTATTGCGTGATATAAATGGTGACCTGTCCTTTAGGCGAGAAACTATTTATAAGGATAAACAATCAATCAAAACAGCAATTGATTATATGCAATGTTATTACAATTGCGGCATTGCTATTGAAGATATTTGCCAAATCGTCAACCTGAGTCCTAATTATTTCATCAGATCTTTTAAGCAACAAACCGGTCAAACCCCTTACCAATACCTAACGGGGATTCGTATTGAAAAAGCCCAACAAATGCTAACTAAAAGCAGCTATTCAGTTGGAGAAATTGCCATACTTTGTGGTTTTGTCAACGCCGGGCACTTTGCCACCCTTTTCAAACGATATGTGGGTGTATCACCATCTGAATATAGAAAAGCGAAAAACGGATTCATAATAGTAGAGTAAAAAATTAAATATCCGTTAAAGGGGCTGCCACTAACGTCCATTGGACAATGTGACAGCCTCTTTTATTTTTTAAAAATAGTCAGGGATAGTTTTTGAAAGATACCGGGTGTTTTTTGAAAAAGATTCCACCCTTTACTATGGTAGATTTAAAGCAAAATGTGGAGGGGAGAGGCTAATCTAATTTTAAACAACCTTTAGACCACAAAACCGGGCTACCCGGGCTGAAGCAGTATCTATAATCAGCCGCGCTCTGAAAAATTTGTGATAAAGATAGAGGTAGGTTCAAAAAAAAATTATAAGGAGGATCACTATGAGAAGAAACATAGCATTGGTGGTAATGTTTCTAATGATGTCGGTAGTTGCGATTGGTTGTGGTGGTAGTAACGACAAGGGGAACATAGGTAAGGTTACCCCGACCGGGGGAACAATTGAGCTTGGTGATAGTAAGATAAACTATGGCACAGCAAAACCAGGTCAGAACCTGAGTCTTCCGGACGAATTTCCAGCGGACGTTTTGCCCTTAATGGATGATGCCTGTATCAATTTTATCAATACTAATGATTCTAACCAGGCTATCGGAATCACCTTTTCGACTGATAAGAGCTTTGACGAGGCGGTAGCATTCTATCAAGAAGTTATGCAAGATGGGAGAATTAGCATGGAAAGTAAGCAGGATAACGGCTATGTGCTCATCGGTGGCAAAGGCTCATATGCAGTATCAATTAGTATTACTTCTCAAGCCGGGGAAAAGGTATTCGTATTATTAGATGTTACTCCACAATCAAACTAAGATAAACTATTGAAGCAAGAACACCCTCCGCTCTTTTAAAACGAGTAGAGGGTGTTGGGCCTGTGCCTGAAGGAACATCCCAGAAAAAGAGTTTCTGCTCATAGGCTTAAACCATATCATAGAACTTACTTTCATCACAGGAATCCTATGATTGCCATATAACTATTTGGAAGCTGATCCGATTAATCTTACCAGGATGCTGCGATATATTAAGATAAAAAAACTTACCACAGTGTTTGGCACCGTGGTAAGTTTGCGTATGAATTACCTTAAGAAATCGCTTGTAGAATCTTGATTATTACGGTAGCAGCTTCTGCCCGGGTAGCTTCACCTTGAGGCTTAAAGCTGTTGTCGGGGTAACCCGTAATTATATTATGCTGGCTGGCTATGGCGATAGCCTCAGCAGCCCAGGAACATATTTTGTCGTTATCAATAAACTGCTTACTTTCACCATCATTTTTATTTAATTGGGCTGCCTTTACAATCATGACCGCCATCTGTTCCCGAGTAATATTATTGTCAGGTCCAAAACTATTAGCATCATAACCGTTAACAATTCCATGGGAAGCAGCAGTTACAATAGCATCTTTGGCCCAGTGATTGGTGATATCGGCAAAATCCTTACCAGTCTTGTTTTCCAGTTCAAAGGCTTTAACTAATGCGGTAGTAAATTCTGCCCGGGTAATGTTTTTGTCGGGTTGGAAAGTGGCATCAGGATAACCTGATACAACACCTGAATTTACCAGTTCCATGATAATAGCTTGAGCCCAATGACCGCTTATGTCTTTAAGCTCCACCTTTGGCGTCAATTCCGACTGATCAGGTTCGGGATTAACGGGCTGTTCCGGTTGAGGATCTACCGGTTGCTCGGGGTTCGGATTAACAGGCTGTTCCGGCTGGGGATCTACCGGTTGCTCCGGTTCGGGAGTAACCGGTTCTTCGGGCTCAACTACCGGTTCCTCCGGATCAGGAGTAACAGGTTCCGTCGGCTGTTCCTCCTGTGCAGTAGTAGTAAATTCGAAACTTTGTTTCGCACCCAGAGTGCTGTCATTATTGGCCGTAAAATCGGCATCTAATTCAATAACATAGGTGGTATCGGGGTTTAAATTATTGAAGAATAGCTCCAGACGCCGAACTTTCTCAGCCTGTTGGCCTTCTTTGGAATATTTATAGTCTGAATAAGTTATGTTTTGTCCACTACTTTTATCTGAGACGTGGATTTTGGCCAGATCATTTTCCAACTGGCGGTCAATGCCCTTACTAAGGTCCATTTGTATAACTGTATCCTGGGGGGATAGTTTAGTGGTGGTGAAATTAATCGTAAAGGCATCATCTTCAGCGGCCAGCAGTGGAATGCTAAAAACCAAAGATAAAATAAATACTAATGTGGTTAATATTGCTACTGGTGTTTTAGATATTTTCTTAAATAACATAAGACAATTCCTCCTATAATATTGCGACAGGTGTTAGGATACTACTGCTGGTGTTATTTATCCCTCCTTTTTATAAGGGTTCGGCTTCATTATAATAGATATAATAGCTCCGAGTAACCGGCATTATCTGGGGGTAATGGAAAGAGGGTGGTAACGTTTTGTTGACCACCCTCCTTTATTTACTGGGCAAAATGTTCTTTTATGAAACCAGGAACCTCCGCCGAGGGGAACAGTCCATAAAAAGAACTTCCGTTTTTAAGCTCGAATACTATCATATAGACAGCCTGTTCAGTATAGGAATCCTGGTAGTTTTGCAAACACAGCTCCAATTGTACCGGATCGGAGACTTTTAATACGCCTGGTTTTTCTTTTAAAAGTCTATTCCCCATTAAATCATCATAAGTAGCTCTATCAATGCCATCAGGAGCATAATCAACCAGGGCATAGCTGATATCTTCGCCCGGGAGCAGGCGGGCCTGATTATACAGCCCGGTACTTTGCAACCAGCGTTCAAAATGGGTATACGATTTTTCCCATGATAAATATATTTGATAATTATTCTCTGATGTGGCTGTATTGTTATTGGAAATCATAGCTACATCAGATCCGATATCAGGTGGGGGATTTTTTTCCCAGGCTAACGTGATAGCAATATCCGCCCAGGGAGGCTTTCGGGTCATTGTCATATTGTCGTAGTTCTGGCCGTAAATATCATTTCGCAAAACCGCCACGGCTTGTCTCATCAGTTCCTTATCAGAGATACTAACGTTTTTATTACCGTAATGATTATTAATTTCTACCAGCTTGATGTCATCTATATTTACCCGGAGCAATTGATACTGGTTGACTTTATACTCCCGTGACTCATAAATAGGTTTTAGCTGTTCCTTATATTTAGCAGTGTTAATTATATAATCCCGGTAAACACAATTGCCATCCTTTAACTGGTAGGCCAGGCAGACTCTTGTATGATTAGTACTCCAGGGGGGTATAATAACCCCTTTTTCTTCGCTTCGGTGGGCTATGATTTCCCGCTGCAAGTTATAGATATTAAGGATATTATCTTTATCTTTATATAATTTCTGATACGGTTGAAAAGGGGCATTATCATTGTGATAAATTAATGGGTGAAAATAGCTATCCATATAAACGCTTTCCACCTGACTTAATTCCGGCAGTCTTTTTTCATAACCGGTGAAGTCAACCTGAAGGAAACCTACCAGGGCAATGATTACCAGGGCATAAATCCCCAGACCCCTGGCCCGTTGCCAGTGAAAAACATCGATTGACTTTTCCAGCAAAATTTCCGTCAGGAAATAGCCCAGCCCTGCACCCAGGAGATAGCCACAATAAGTCCAGATGATGTTTCCCTGGGTTTCGTGAAAATAACTACCAAGCAAAAGCATGGTACAAAAAGTTACGCAGTACTTAAATATTGGGCGCAGTATGGCAAAAGTAATGGCGTCACCAGCGCTTTCCACCTTACGCTGCTGGTAGAGATACCTGCCGATTAAATACAGGGCTATACAGAGCAGAATATAAAATATTAATTCACCCGTTGATAGGGGAATATTTACTGATGATGGTAGCCTTAGCAAGGGTGAAAGTTTATCTAGATTGGCAGCAGCATACAAGTCATAGGGGAAACCGTAAACATGCATTTTCAGGCTATGTAAGACCAGTACAGATAACCCGGCTGGAACTAGAAGCAAAATGTAGGTTAACAATCCCTGCAGGGTAGATAGTCCGGTAAACATGCCCACCGCAACCGTACTCAAAAAGAAGACCAGGTTCATTAGCAGGCAAATACCTAACCAGGATAGAATGTGTTTACCCTGTATAAATTCGATTCCTAATCCGGTTACCACCGCCCAGGAAACCAGAGCTGTAATAATTACCGGTACCAGCAGTAAAGTAAGACCGGCCGCAATATGGGTATTATAAAGGGTCTCCCGCTTAATAGGGAGAGCGTGCACCATATCGGCAGCGGTATTGGTCTGTAAATAGCGGAATAATAAGAGCCCGGTTAGTACCGGAACTATTATTATCAAAATTAAGTTCGGAAAATAATCCAACTGCAATACCTGTAAATAGGTACGAGCGGTATAGTACATTTTAATCCCGTCCGGTCGGCTGAAAAGCATTACCAATTTTAACGGAATCGTTAATAGCAAGCCCAGGAGATATACTATGCCAATCCAGGTATATCTCTTAAAGTCATTACGCAAAATCCCGCGATTAATAAAGGATGTTTTTGATTTCATAACCGTTATCCCCCATTTCATAAATAAATATTTCCTCCAGGGTTAGGGGTAGAATATCCAGAACAGCTGGATTATAGGATTGCATATGACTGATGATTTCACTGTAGGCACCACGTACAATAAGAATCAATACACTGCCCCTTTGCTCGTGATAAAGGGTCTGGGTCTGTTCCAGCAGGGCCGGGGGTATTTCACCACTAAAGGCTACCTGAATCTTATGTACATCAGCCCGCAGATCATCGAAATCCTTTTGTATGAGCATTTTCCCCTGGTGCAAGATTCCGATATAATCACAGATATCTTCCAGCTCACGGAGATTGTGGGAAGATATTATGATCGTCATTTCCCGTTCGGCTACATCTTGAATAATTAAATTCTTTACTTTTTGCCGCATCACCGGATCTAATCCATCCAGGGGTTCATCGAGTATCATTACATCAGGCATAAGGGCCAGACCCAACCATAAAGCTACCTGCCGCTGCATGCCTTTAGATAAGGTTCTTATGCGTCTTTTTACTTCGATATTAAAAACATTGGCCAGTTTCAGATAGCGTTGGTTGTTCCATTGCGGATAAATATTGGCATAAAAATCAGCCATATCTTGAATGGTATAATTGAGGAAAAAGTAGAGGATATCAGGAATAAAAACACAACGCGTTTTTATAGCTTCATTTTCAAATACAGGTTGCGAATCAATCATAAGATTTCCGCTATCCGGTTTATAAATTCCGGCCAACAGTTTTAACATGGTTGTTTTTCCTGCACCATTGGAACCAACCAAACCATAAACGGAACCCTTGTGTACTGCCAGGCTTACCTCTCGCAAGGCTTCCAGATCTTGAAATTGTTTGCTAACCCTCTCTACTTCAATCATTCATCTTACCTCCCTTATCTTTGGATAGCAGGTCATTAACCCTGGTGACAATCTCCCCGGGGGGCATACCTAGATAACGCATCTCGGCTATTATTCGGGCGAGCTCACTCTCCAGGCTTTGCAAGCGAGCAGTATTATCCCCAGATACAGCAGGTTTGACAAAACTGCCTTTACCGGGCAGCGAATATATATAGCCGCGATATTCCAATTCTCGATAAGCCTTCTGAATGGTGTTGGGATTAATAGTAAGTTCGCTGGAAAGAACCCTTACGGATGGTAATTGTTCATCTGGTTTTAAGACATTATTTATAATAAGCTCAATAATCTTATCCACCAGTTGCTCATAAATTGGTGCACGACTACGCAGATCCAGTTCAAACATAAAGCCCCTCCTTTCCATAACACCTGTACTAGTAAGCATAGTACAGTTAATACGCTTTAAGTATAACGGCATAGCTTAATTTTGTAAAGGGGGTAGGGAAAAAAGGGGAAAGGTATTGTAAAATTGATTCCACTGCAAAAACCCTGTTTGGATGCATAAATATGCAGGAGCCGTCGACGGAGCATGGTAGAAACACCCTGCGAGGTGAAGCGGCGGAAGGGGGCGAGCCTCATGGACGGGGCGAGAGTGACGCTCCGCACGGATGCGGAATTGGAACGTCCCCCTGGAGACGCAAAACGAGTAGTTGGTGTTTCCCATGCGGAGTCTTGGCGACGGAATATTTATGCATCCAAACTAGCACATTATACCTTTTTGCAGTGGAATCAAAATTAAATTAACTAAAATGGGGATGGATAGGGGAGGGCGGTTTGACACAGAAATGAGAACAAAGTAAACTGGCTTGAGATAAGAGAAAATATATGGTAAGGCAGCATTACTGGCTTATACTTCTACCACACCCTTACCTTATACATACTTAACTCGGGAGAGGAAGGGAAGCATGCTACAGACAGTCAACCTCACTAAAAACTATGGCAAGTTAACTGCGGTAAACCAGCTTAACCTGGAAGTTGAAGCTGGGGAGCTGTTTGGCTTTTTAGGCCCCAATGGTGCCGGCAAAACTACCACCATTAAGATGATGGCGGGGATCTTAACTCCTACCCAGGGTCAGGTATTTCTGGATGGTATTAATGTTCATCGCAATCCGGTGCAGGCCAAGTCATTACTCGCTTATGTACCTGACCAGCCCAACCTCTATGAAAAGCTTTCTCCTCGCGAGTTCCTGTCATTTATTGCTGACATCTATCGTATGGATCGGACTTCGGTAGAACGGCAAAGCAGTCATTGGCTGGAGATTTTTAACTTGAGCGACCGGGCTGACGAGTTAATGGGCGGGTTTTCCCATGGAATGAAACAGAAAGTATCGTTGATAGCAGCTCTGCTACATGAACCACGGGTACTTTTTCTGGATGAACCTACGGTAGGGCTTGACCCCAGGAGTGCCCGTATGATTAAGGATTTGCTGCGTACCTTATGCGAAAAAGGGGTTACCGTTTTTATGTCTACGCACATATTGGAGATTGCAGAGAGAATGTGTGACCGGGTTGGAATAATTCAGAATGGTCAACTCCTGGCCCTGGGCAGTATCGAGGAACTGAGAACCCGAACCAATCATGGTCAGTCGACAGATAACAGTTCACCCACCCTGGAAGATTTATTTTTGGAATTAACCGGTGGCGATGAATACACTGAAATATCGCAAATGTTGGAGGAATAAGATGCGGGAAGCTGCTTTAATTTTGAAATATGACTTGTTAGCCATGCGCAACAGCCTGATTCAAGGTGGATTGAAAAAGGCTCTACCCGGCAGTATAGGCATCCTGGTTACACTTATGCTGGCCTTTTTTATTGGCAGTGGCGGATATAAAATGACTCGCCTTACCAGGACTATTTTGGCTAGCAACCCGGAACTGATGTATACAACCGAGTTTAACCTGATAGCCGGTGCTTCTCTGGGCATTTTTGTGCTGTTATTATTGGCCGGGTTCA
>JAAYCQ010000138.1 GCA_012729715.1 Syntrophomonadaceae bacterium | reverse complement strand
GTCACTCTCGCCCCGTCCATGGGGCTCGCCCCCTTCCGCCGCTTCACCTCGCAGGGTGTTTCTACCATGCTCCGTCGACGGCTCCTGCATATTTATGCATCCAAACAGGGTTTTTGCAGTGGAATCATAATTGGATAATGAATTAGAGATATGACAACTCGTGTTATGCAGGGGCCAAAAATTCGGTGATATTAGTTACTAAGTGCCCTATTTTATTTAAATCTGGTATAATTTCATTATTGCAAAAAAATGTGGAATTTTAATAAGAAAGACATGCTTACTATCGGGGAGATGAATGATGGATAGAAAAATGCAAGAAATAGGGGATAAGGTTCAACAAAATATTCGGCTTAGTAAAGAAGATGGTATATATCTCTACCAATCTAATGATTTACTGGCTATTGGGGAGATGGCCCGGACTAGGAAACTGGAGAAAACCGGACGTTATGTTTATTTTAATGTTAACCGCCATATAAATCTGACCAATATATGTGTATCGCGATGCAAATTCTGCGCTTTTGGGGTTGATGAAGATGGCACCGGTGGTCCTTATGTAATGAGTCCGGATGAAGCTTTTGAATTTGGGGCAGAAGCAGTTGATTATGGTATCACCGAATTTCATGTGGTCAGTGCTTTGCATCCAACAAAACCATTTGACTATTATATTGAAGTAATAAGACGCTTGCATGATACTTATCCTCATATTCATATCCAGGCTTTTACTGCAGTGGAGATATTTTATTTTGCTCAGATTAGCGGCCTATCTGTAAGGGAAGTACTTACAATCCTGAAAGAAGTTGGCCTGGGTTCCATGCCTGGGGGAGGGGCAGAGGTATTTAACGATGATATCAGACGGGAACTGTGCCCCCGCAAAGCCATGAGTGAAGATTGGCTGGAAGTTCATCGGAGTGCTCATGAATTGGGTATTAAAACTAACTGTACCATGCTTTACGGTCATGTGGAAAGCATTGAGGATAGGATAAACCATTTTATACGCCTGCGGGAATTGGAGGATCAAGCCCCCGGTTTTCAATCATTTATTCCCCTGCCTTTTTTACCCGAAAACACGAAGTTAAGCCATGTACGAAGAACCAGTGCTATTGATGATTTAAAAACTATGGCCATAGCACGCTTAATGCTGGATAACATTGATCATATTAAAGCTTTCTGGATTATGCTGGGTATCCCCCTGGCACAAATAGCTCTGGAGTTTGGAGCTGATGACCTGGATGGAACTATTGTTGAGGAAAGAATAATGCATTCTGCCGGGGCGCAAACCGAAAAAGGCATTGATAAGACTTCCATTATAGAACTGATTCGAGAAAGTGGGTATACCCCGGTAGAACGGGATACCCTGTATAATATTATTGAGATATTTTAGTAAGAAGATAGAACGGGAATTAGACGCGGCAATTTTAATTGGGATACCCTCAGGGTGAAACCGTAGAACAGTCATATTTAATTGTGATACCTACAGGGCGAAACCGAAGAGCAATCATATGTAGGGAACGGCCCCTGTGCCGTTCCGTCATGCTATACGTTAGACAGGAGAGAGTCAAATGAAACCAAGAGTAGGACATATACAGTTTATTAATTGTTTCCCGCTTTTTTACGGGTTAATTGAAAAGAAGTTTTTACTGGAGATTGAACTTGTTAAGGGTAATCCTACTGACCTAAACCGTATGCTGGCAGATAATATTTTGGATATGGCGCCAATATCGTCCATTGCCTATGCCCGCAATTATAAAGAATACGTGTTAATGCCTGATATTTCGATTAGTGCCGATGGGGATGTTAAGAGCATATTTCTTTTCTCCAAATTACCAATTGAGGAGCTCCATAATAAAAAAATCGCTCTTACCAATATTTCAGCGACCTCCCAGGCCCTGTTACGTATTATAATGGCGCGTTACTATAATATTTCACCCGATTATTTTGAATCAGCCCCGGAGCTTAGAGCCATGTTAATGGAAGCCGATGCCGCTTTATTAATAGGTGATGATGCCCTGCGGGCCCGCTATAAAAACCAGGATCGCCTTTACATCTATGATTTAGGCCAGGAATGGAAGAAATTCACTGGACTGCCTATGGTTTTTGCGGTTTGGGCTATCCGCCGCGATTTTGCCCAGAATCATCAGGATGAGCTAAAGCTCATACGGGATACTTTCACTGATTCGATAAGATTTAGTCTAGAAAATATCCAACATTGTGCGGCTAAAGCTTCACAGTGGGAAGATTTCACTGCTGATTATCTGATAGACTATTTTAATAGTTTGCGTTTTGATTTTGACCTGGGTAAACAGGAAGGCCTGCTACAATATTATAGAGAAGCCAAAAACCAGGGATTAATTGACGAAGTTCCTCCAATGGAGATTATGGATTTATAGCTGCTAAGGAGGTTAATTTGCAGATATCAAAATTATTGGAAGAAATATTGGCCGGTCGACGCATGAACAATGAAGAATTTGCTTATTTATACCAGCATGCTGACCTCTTAACGTTGGGGAAGGCTGCTAATGAAGCCCGGGAAAAATGCTTCCCAAACAATATGGCAACCTTTATTATTGACCGTAACATAAATTACACTAATATTTGTACCTGCCAGTGCAAGTTCTGCGCATTTTATCGCCATGAAAATGATACGGATGCTTATGTCATAGATAAAAACACCCTTTTTGCTAAAATCGAAGAAGCCATAGAGTTGGGTGCCTCCCAGCTAATGATTCAGGGAGGACTTAATCCCAACCTGAAAATAGATTTTTTTGAGGATATGTTCCGCAGTATTAAGGAGCGTTATGCCATAACTATTCATTCGCTCACTGCTCCGGAAGTGGTATATATTGCTCAAATATCTAATCTGGATATAAAGGAAACGCTCCTCCGTTTGCATAAATAGTCTCTCGGAATTCTCCGAGTGAGGTAGCCAGTGGTTTTGCCATGAGCTACCTATTTTATTTCCTCCAACTAATTGGTCACAACCAGGTAATAAAATATGGAAATAATGTCAATACACCTGT
>JAAYCQ010000137.1 GCA_012729715.1 Syntrophomonadaceae bacterium | reverse complement strand
TATCATATATTTCATCTAAGGACATATCTTTAAAAAGCTCATCTTCTAATTTTAAATAGTCCTCCTTGTTTATCCCCTCAGAATAGCATATAAACCTCAGGAATCCAGAATAACCTAATTCCTTTATCAATGCTCTAGAGCCTTTTTCTATTATTTCTTTATCCGTAAATTTAGTTTTTTCATTCAATAACATCAAAATTAATCTGGTTTTTTCCCAAAATAAACCCGATAGATATTTACAAAGCTTTGTACCGTAAATTGCACCCCTCTTAATTATATCTCATTGTACAGTTAGACTTGTAACCTGGTTAAATATAATTAAATTGGTACCCGGGAACAAAAAATTCCGCTGCCATGATAGATTTACGCTTCTTTAAAACGAATTAGTTAATGTAAGGGCTCTTATCAGATCAGGCAAAGGAGGGCTAAGGTGACTATCAATGAGGACAATTTTATCGAACAGCTGCGAAGAAAGAACGAGGATGCTTTGTACTATGTTATTAATATTTACGGCGGCTTGATTAAAAGCATTGTAGGCCGGCATTTATATAAGCTTAAGCCCCTTCAGGAAGAATGTATCGATGATATCCTGATGGCCGTTTGGGATAATATAGACGTATTTTGTCCGGAAAAGAACTCATTTAAAAATTGGGTAGCAGCTATCGCCAAATATAAATCAATAGACTACAAGCGCAGATATCTAAAGCTTCTAGAGCAGGAAAATATTGAAGGCCTGAACCTGGCAAGTTCATGGAGTGGCGAAAAAGCCATAATGGAACAGGAACTGAGTCAAGAGATGGAAAGCCTCTTATCCCATTTGAGCGAAAATGATCGGGAAATATTTAAACAATATTATGTGGAAGACCAGGAAGTTGAGACCATAGCGCAAGCCATGCGGGTTAAGGAATCCAACGTTTACAATCGTCTCTCCCGGGGGCGAGCCCGGCTGAGAAAAATCTACGGGAGCAGACAGCTTTAAAAAATAGAATTGAGGTGATTACATGAAGGAATTATTTAAAAGTTTAAACAATGTTAGCATAGATTGCGATGACTACGATGCCGGTGAATTGACTGAGCTGGGAAAAAAGCAAATGAAGAAACGGATTGCCCGGAAGCTGAAAAATAATAAGCCGGGTATAGCCCAGCGGGTGGTAGTTGCCGCAGCCGTTCTGGCCCTGCTTTCCTTTGGCTTTGCCGGTGTAGCCCAGAATCCCAGTGTTCTGGCCAACATTCCTCTAATCGGAGCAGCCCTGGAAGAATACATTGACTCCAGCAAACCCAACCTGGAAGATTATAAAGTGGTAATCGGCCAGACGGTCGAAGATAAGGGTATTGAAATCAGATTGAACGAGGTCTTGCTGGATAATGGGCGGCTTGTTGTCAGCAGCACTTTTAGTTCGGCTATCGTTGATTGTGAAAGATTGGGTGGGACCCCAATCGTTTATATCAACGGTAAAAAGGTTCTTATCGGCAGTACCGGTAGTGCAAAAAGAATCGATGATACCACTGTCATTACTTATACCTCGGTGGATTTGGAAGACATTAAAATAGATAAAGTCCTGAATATTAAAATATCTTATAATGATATGATTTATACCGATACCGGAAAAAAGGTTAAAGGCGATTGGGAGCCTTTTGAATTTACCGCCACCGGTGAAAAATTAATGGCGGAAACCAGAACTATTGTAATTAACCAGAAACTGGCCTTTCCCGATGGGCAGGAAATTACGGTAACAGATATGGTTATTTCGCCATTTTCCACTATGCTGAATTATTCTTGCGCAGGCGGAAAAGAATACATTTCTTTTGAAATAGAAGATCAAGATGGTTACAGGCAAAAGCCCAACCGTGCCCGCACGTTATCAACCAACAGTTACAACCGATTTGACCAGAAGTCCCTGGCCGATGCCACCCGGGTTACGGTTACGCCGATGAGCCTTATATTGAAAACCGGTACTTTCGAAACTTATCCCGATAAAGCATTTGAAGTAATATTAAACAACTCGGTTACAAAGAATATTGAAGCCTATCCCGATAAAATCTTAATTGACCAGACTCCCAAGATTGGCGGCAGAAAAACTTACCAGTTGCCGGAATAATAATGCTCACGGACGAACCCGGCTATAAGAAATGGGGCTATGGCTTACAGTTGTAGGAAGTCATAGCCCTTTATCTACTAATATATAGATTTACTCTTTGAAAGGCTGTAATCGTGATAATGCACTTATTCTCCCTCCCTATACAAAAATAGTCTCTCGGAATTCTCCGAGTGAGGTAGCCAGTGGTTTTGCCATGAGCTACCTATTTTATTTCCTCCAACTAATTGGTCACAACCAGGTAATAAAATATGGAAATAATGTCAATACACCTGT
>JAAYCQ010000136.1 GCA_012729715.1 Syntrophomonadaceae bacterium | reverse complement strand
TGTTCGATGGCATCTACCGCTGTATCAGCTTCATTTAGGATTTCAACCTTGGCCGCCGGGGTCTGAAAATCAGTTACTCCTACACTAATTCCTGCCCGGGTGCTAAATTGATAGCCTAATCGTTTGATACCATCCAGCATTTCAGCAGTCCGAGCATTGCCTTCCAGACGATAACATTCATAAACCAAATCGCCCAGCTTTTTCTTGTCAATTACCTGATTGAAAAAGCCCAGATTATTGGGAATAATATCATTAAATATGAGGCGACCTACCGAGGTCTCCACCAGCTCTTCTTTAAATTCTTGTTCACAACGTTTTTTAAGCAGGTCTTTAGATGCAATCTGAGGTATCTGCATCTTAACCCTGATTTTTTCGTGCAGCTTAATTATTTCCATTTCATAGGCCATGCCAGCTTCGTCAGGGTCACGGAAAAATCTGGTTTTGTCTTGCTTCCAGTCTTCTTCACCCATGTAGGTTAAATAATAAAGACCGATAACCATATCCTGGGTAGGGGTTACCACCGGCTTGCCATCTTTAGGATTTAAGATGTTGTTACTGGCCAACATTAAAAGCCGGGCCTCGGTCTGGGCTTCAGCCGACAGGGGAACATGTACTGCCATCTGGTCGCCGTCAAAGTCGGCATTATAGGCTGTACATACCAGAGGATGAAGCTGCAGGGCCCTGCCTTCGACCAGAACCGGTTCAAATGCCTGGATTCCCAGCCGATGCAGGGTAGGCGCACGGTTTAAAAGTACCGGATGCTCTTTAATAACGTCATCAAGAATATCCCATACTTCTTCCCGACCTCTTTCCACCATTTTTTTAGCACTTTTGATATTGGAGGCAATAGACTGGTCCACCAGTTTTTTCATAACAAATGGTTTAAATAGCTCCAATGCCATTTCTTTGGGCAATCCACACTGGTGCATCTGCAGGTTGGGACCAACCACTATAACTGACCTGCCTGAGTAATCCACGCGTTTGCCCAGCAGGTTCTGGCGAAATCTTCCCTGTTTGCCTTTAAGCATGTCACTTAGAGATTTCAGGGGACGGTTACCTGGTCCGGTTACCGGCCTACCCCTCCTGCCATTATCAACGAGAGCATCCACAGCTTCCTGCAGCATTCTCTTTTCATTACGTACTATTATGTCGGGAGCACCCAGGTCTAATAATCTTTTTAAGCGGTTATTACGATTGATTACCCGGCGATAGAGGTCGTTTAAATCGGAAGTGGCAAAACGGCCGCCATCTAACTGCACCATAGGCCTCAATTCCGGGGGAATTACCGGCAGTACATCAAGTATCATCCAGGCCGGATCATTGCCGGAAAGGCGGAAGGATTCCACTACTTCCAATCTTTTGATAGCCCGGCCTTTTCTTTGACCGGTAGTAGTAGCTATTTCTTCTTTTAAGTCCGCAGACATTTTCTCCAGTTCCACTTCTTCCAGCAGAACTTTTACTGCTTCAGCCCCAATACCAGCCAGGAAAGTTTCGCCATACCTTTCCTTGGCTTCGCGGTATTCTCTTTCATTCAGTAATTGTTTCTTTAATAAGGGAGTATCGCCAGGGTGAATTACTATATAGTTGACAAAATATATTACTTTTTCTAATACTTTAGGTGACATATCCAGCAATAATCCCATCCGGCTGGGTATTCCTTTGAGATACCAGATATGGCAGACGGGGGCAGCCAGTTCTATATGCCCCATTCTTTCTCTTCTTACCTTGGAAGTAGTTACTTCTACGCCACAGCGGTCACATACTATGCCTTTGTGCCGAACCCGCTTGTATTTACCACAATGGCATTCCCAGTCCTTAACTGGCCCAAAAATCTTTTCACAAAACAGTCCTTCTTTTTCCGGTCTTAAGGTACGATAATTTATGGTTTCCGGTTTTTTAACCTCGCCACTGCTCCAGGAACGTATCTGTTCCGGTGAAGCCAGGGCAATTTTTATTCTCTCAAAATTATTTACATCTAACAAACAAGTCTCTCCCTTCCAGACGATTAGTGCCGCTTATCCGGCAGTCGATTTATCTAAAGGAAACTACGTCCTGTTGCCGACTATTAAATAAGCCCTGACATTATTCATCCTCCATGAGACTGTCAAAGTCATCAACCACATCTTCCGTTAAATCAAGGTCTTCATCTTCACCGTCAATACTATCCGGTCCGCCTACCATGGTTTCGGGTATTTCTACTCCTAGTTCTCGTGCCTTTTCCTTTTCATTTAGTTCATAGTCAACATCCTTTATCTGAATTTCCTGGTCTTTATCAGAAAGTATTCTTACATCCAGGGCCAAACTCTGAAGTTCCTTGATTAAGACCTTGAAACCCTCGGGAACTCCGGGTTCAGGAATATTATCGCCCTTAACAATAGATTCATAAGTTTTCAGACGGCCTACCACATCATCAGATTTGACCGTTAATATTTCCTGCAGGGTATAGGCAGCCCCATAAGCTTCCAAAGCCCAAACTTCCATCTCACCAAACCTCTGACCACCAAATTGAGCTTTTCCTCCTAGTGGCTGCTGGGTTACCAGCGAGTAAGGACCAATCGAGCGGGCATGAATCTTATCATCAACCAGATGAGCCAATTTAAGCATGTAAACATAGCCCACGGTTATATCACTGTCGAAAGGTTCACCGGTACGGCCGTCATATAGTTTAGCCTTACCGCTTTCGGGCAGACCAGCCTCTCTTAGCTTGGTAAATATGTCTTCCTCATTGGCACCATCAAAAACCGGGGTAGCAATGTTTAGCCCCAGACTTTTTGCCGCCCATCCCAGGTGACATTCCAGGATTTGTCCTATATTCATACGGGAAGGAACTCCCAAAGGATTTAAAACAATCTCCACCGGGGAACCATCCTCCAGGAAAGGCATATCCTCTTCCGGTAAAATGCGGGAGATTACGCCTTTATTACCATGACGCCCGGCCATCTTATCGCCTTCCGAAATTTTTCTCTTTTGAGCAATATAGACTCGTACCAGCTGGTTTACGCCAGGAGGAAGTTCATCACCCTTCTCGCGGGTAAAGCGTTTTACCGCCACTACCTTACCAGCTTCACCATGGGGTACCCGCAGGGAGGAGTCTCTCACTTCGCGGGCTTTTTCACCGAAAATAGCCCTGAGCAATCTTTCCTCCGGGGTTAGTTCGGTTTCCCCTTTAGGGGTAACTTTACCTACCAGAATATCATCGGGGCGTACATCAGCCCCAACTCTAATTACCCCCTGGTCGTCCAGGTTTTTCAGCATATCTTCAGAAACGTTGGGTATGTCCCGGGTAATTTCCTCCGGACCTAATTTGGTATCGCGAGCCTCGCACTCGTATTCTTCTATATGAATGGATGTAAATACGTCATCCTTTACTAATTTTTCTGAGATAAGGATAGCGTCTTCGTAGTTATATCCTTCCCAGGGCATGAAAGCAACCAGGACATTACGTCCTAAAGCTAGTTCGCCCGTGCAGGTGCTGGGACCATCAGCAATAACGTCCCCGGTTTCGACTCTTTCCCCAACGGTAACAATGGGGCGCTGGTTATAGCAGGTACCCTGGTTGGAACGAATAAATTTTAACAGTGTATAAGTATCGGTGCCACCATCGTCATTGGCGACAATAATCTGGTCAGCACTAACTCTTTTTACGGTTCCAGGTTTTTTACATACCACCACGGCACCGGAATCCTTGGCCGCCTTATACTCCAGACCAGTTCCTATAATAGGCGCTTCTGTCTTTAATAGGGGTACTGCCTGTCTCTGCATGTTAGCACCCATAAGAGCACGGTTAGCATCATCGTTTTCCAGGAAAGGAATAAGCGATGTAGCTACACTAAACACTTGTTTAGGGGAAACGTCCATGTAATCTACTTTATTTACTGGAATCTCCAGAATTTCTTCAAAGTACCTGGCTTCAACCCTATCCTCTTTAAAATAACCGTTTTCATCCAAAGGGGCATTGGCCTGGGCTACCATGTATTCATCTTCTTCGTCGGCCGAAAGGTAATGAATTTCGTTTAACACTCTTCCCGACTCTTTTTCTACCTTGCGATAAGGGGTTTCAATAAAACCGAAATCGTTTACCTGACCAAAGGTAGCCAATGATCCTATTAGCCCAATATTAGGACCTTCGGGGGTCTCAATGGGACAGATTCTGCCATAATGGGAATGGTGAACGTCGCGAACCTGGAAACCAGCCCTTTCTCGGGTTAATCCGCCTGGTCCCAAGGCGCTCAGGCGCCTTTTATGGGTCAGCTCAGCCAGGGGATTAGTCTGGTCCATGAACTGGGATAACTGAGAACTACCGAAGAATTCCTTAACTGCTGCAGTTATCGGCCTTATGTTTATTAAAACCTGGGGGGTGAGGGTCTCAACGTCGTGAATACTCATGCGCTCGCGTACTACCCTCTCCATGCGTACCAGACCGGTACGGAATTGATTTTGCAGAAGTTCACCAATAGAACGCAATCTTCTGTTACCAAGGTGGTCAATTACGTCGGTTTTTCCTTCGCCTTGAATAAGTTTAAGCAGATAACCTATTGTGGTTTTAATATCATCGTGAGTAAGGTGCCTGTTATCCATAGGGATATCAAGCCCCAACTTTTTGTTAATTTTGTAGCGTCCTACTACCGCTAAATCATAACGCCGGGGATCAAAAAAGAGATTATTAAGAAGCTGTTCGGCAGCATCCTCAGTAGCCATCTCCCCTGGCCTTAAGCGCCGGTAGAACTCAATTAAGGCTTCTTTTTTATTGGTACTGCTATCTTTCTCCAGAGTTTTTTCAATACTTTCATCATTGCCATACAGTTCTTGAATGGCTTCGTTAGTTTCATAACCAAGAGAACGTAACAGAACCGTTACCGGGATTTTTCTGGTTTTATCGATACGGGTATAAACAACCCCAGCGCTATCCATTTCCAATTCGAACCATGCACCACGGTTAGGAATAATGGTAGCTCCATACAGGTTTTTACCTGACACATCTACCCGTTCATTAAAATAAACCCCCGGAGATTTGACCAACTGGCTAACTACTACTCTTTCTGCACCATTGATAATAAAGGTTCCTTTTTCAGTCATTAAAGGCAGGTCACCCATATATACTTCTGATTCCTTAATTTCTCCAGTCTCTTTATCGGTCAACCTTACCTTTAGTTTCATGGGAGCCTGGTAGCTGACATCGCGCTCCTTGCATTCATTTACCTGGTACTTGGGCTCACCCAAACTGTAATCAATAAAACCAAGTTCCAGGTTACCGGTAAAGTCAGAGATAGGAAAAACTTCAGACAAAGCCTCTCTAAGGCCATGCTCCAGAAACCATCCATAAGAACTGAGCTGCACTTGAATGAGATTAGGTAAATCGATGGGCTGTTCAATCCGTGAGTAACTTAACCTTTTTACCTTACCGTATTCTTCTATTTGAGGCATTAATAATTCACCCCTTTTTTTATTTCCCAAAAGAGTGAAAAGCAAGGTATAAACCTCGCTCTCATAAGTAAAGCCTGACATCGGAACGTCCGGGAATTTAATTGCACATTAGTATAAATGGCAATTATTAATGTTAGCACATACATTAATTCCAGTCAAGCATATAATTGGGTTTTATTTTTCTTCCCCCTGGTTTTCAATTTCACCCTGAGTAAATTCAAGGGCCGCCCTATCCAGAGAATATTCCTCGGCAATCAACCGGTGTACCCGCCTGATACGATTCAGATATATGATGAAGATAATAATAAAGCAAAAAGCGAAAAACGTAATACCTAGAAAAATTCCGTCAAAAATAACTGCATCAAGTTTCACTGGTGATGACTCCAGGCTAGCTAAATTCCAAGTAGCAAGGGAATCCTGGCTTGCTTGTGCATTACTATTACGAATGGCCCCGGGAACCTCGATGCTTAAACGAGCATTGGCCAGGCCAATGAACTGTTCAAAAAGGCTTCCGGGAGTTGCTTCTTGTTTTACCGTTAAGCTAGCAAACTTCAACAACACATAATCTTTTTGTACCACTGTAAGAGGCAAGCTGTCACCAAGCTGCCCATAAGCTCGCCAATCCTTAACATGGCGTGATAGGATAGTTTGATTTCCAGAATGGGAAGTTTCCCATTCCTGGTCGTTTACGACAACATTGTGACCAGGAATAATTACTTTTTCGTCCAGGCTACCATTGTTGTTCCATTTAATAGTCCAAGATGCTTCATCACCTGCTTGCAAAGAAGAACAGCTGAATAAAAGCAAACTTAAAACGAGAATGACAACTGGGAAATATTTCTTCATATACATCATTCCCCCCCTGTAAGAAATTAAACACCTGATTGTAGATTATAACAGATAAACATTTATTTCAATAAGAAATATTACAGGAGAATAAACTTCACTCGTAAAATACCAAACATTTAATTCTTAATTTTAAATTTTTAATTCTTAATCAAGGAAGAAATGCATCCGCATTTCTATGTTATTAAAATAATACAAGGAAAAAGCGTAGCTTTTTCCTTTCCTTAATTCAAAATTCATAATTCAAAATTCATAATTAATCAAAAGGCAGTTACCGGTACCGGTAACTGCATTTTGGTTTATAATTATTTTATTTCTACGCTGGCTCCTGCTTCTTCGAGCTTGGCTTTGACTTCATTGGCCTCGTCCTTGGATACTTTTTCCTTAACCGGGTTGGGAGCTTCGTCAACTAAAGCCTTGGCTTCTTTTAGACCCAGGCTGGTCAGTTCTCTAACCACCTTAATAACATTTATCTTCTTTTCGCCAGCAGAAGTAAGTATTACATCGAACTCATACTGTTCTTCTGCAGCTTCAGCTGGTGCTCCACCTGCTGCCGGGGCTGCTGCTACGGCTACGGGAGCGGCGGCACTGACACCAAATTCTTCTTCGAAAGCTTTAACTAACTCGGATAGTTCAAGAACTGTCATCCCTTTAACTATTTCAATAACTTCCTGTACTTTACTCACTAAAATAACCTCCTTAAGCGTTTACCCGCAATTTAATTTTAAATTAACCTCTTATTGGTTTTCTGTCTTTCGACGTCCGCCTTCCGATTTCCATCATCCGACTTCCGCTCTAGCTGGCCTCTTTTTGCTGGCGAACCTGGTCAATGACTCGCACCAGACCAGTAAGATTGGCATTAAGGACATATACCAGGCTGGCAATAGGAGCCTGCATCGTACCTGCAACCTGACCCAGTAATACTTCTCGAGGCGGCAGATCGGCCAAAGCCTTAATTTTTTCAGGTCCTACTACCTGTCCTTCCAGTATTCCCACCTTTACTTCGAGCTTTTTGTACTGCTTGATAAAATCATAAATGGTTTTCACCGGGCCAACCGGGTCTTCGTTGCTGAAAAGTACAGCGTTAGGGCCAAAAATACTTGGAATTATATCTTCATGGCCGATATTCTTTAGGGCAAACTCAGTCATGGTGTTTTTAAGTACCTTGAATTCAACCCCGGGGACTCTAAGTTTTTCTCTAAGACTGGTCATCTCTGCAACATTAAGACCTCTATAATCTGTAAAAACTACCAGAGTCGCGTCTTCCAGTTTCTGCTGTATCTCCTGGACTACTTGCTGCTTCTTTTCAATATTGGGCATGTAATTTCTCACCCCCTTTAAATAATTTTGAATTTTTAATTCTTAATTTTTAATTTGTGAACTATCGTTCACAATTAAGGTTGCTTCGTATTTCCCTTGATTTCAAACCCAAAACCCTCATGCACTTCATGTTTTAAAAATTAAAAAAACCTCTGCAGACATATTGGCAGAGGTTTTATAACCGTTTAAGCAGTTATTATCTTTAAAACCTCGGCAGGCGAACATCCAGTTCTTTAAGGCTATGCCACCGGCTATCTACAGTTCGAATATTCGTTTGTTATACTGGTTATTTTCTATTAGCCGCCATTAATACCAGCGGATTAATTTTAACACCTGGTCCCATGGTGGAACAAACGGTTACTGAACGCATATACTGACCTTTGGCAGCCGCAGGTCGGGCTTTAATTAAGGCTTCAGCAAAACTGTTCATATTATCCATAAGTTTATCTATTTCAAATGATACTCTACCAATGGGCGCATGGATTATAGCAGTTTTATCCACCCGGTACTCTATTCTACCAGCTTTAAGTTCATTTATGGTACGCTCAATATCAAATGTTACCGTACCCGCTTTAGGGTTAGGCATTAGACCGCGAGGGCCAAGTATCTTACCAAGTTTACCAACTACAGCCATCATATCGGGTGTGGCTACGGCTACATCAAAATCAAACCAGCCCCCCTGAATCTTCTCTGCCAATTCCTCGGCTCCTACATAATCGGCTCCGGCAGTTTCAGCTTCTTTCTGTTTTTCTCCCTTGGCAAATACCAGCACTTTACGAGTTTTTCCGGTTCCATGAGGCAGGCTGACGGTTCCTCTTACCTGCTGATCGGCGTGGCGAGGGTCAACTCCTAACTTGATGTGAACTTCCACCGTTTCATCAAATTTGCTAGCAGACATTTCTTTTACCAGTTGCAGGGCCTCAGCCGGATCATATAAATGATTACGGTCAAATTTTTTTAAGGCTTCCTGATAAGCTTTGCTTTTCTTCATTACTATTTAACCTCCCTGTGGTTTATCGGATTTCTATCCTCCCACTTTAATTAGCACTGAACTAATCGGTAACTTCCAGCCCCATACTGCGAGCTGTACCTTCTATCATCCTCACGGCTGCATCTATATCAGCCGCATTCAGGTCATCCTTCTTGATTTCTGCAATTTCTACCAGCTTGGCCCGGCTTACCTTGCCCACTTTATTCTTGTTGGGCTCACCTGAACCTTTGGCTACACTGGCTGCTTTTTTCAACAGGTCTGAAGCCGGAGGAGATTTGAGTATAAAGGTAAACGACCGGTCTTCGTAAATACTTATTTCTACTGGAACGATGGACCCTGCCTGGTTAGCAGTCTTGGCATTATATTCTTTGCAAAATCCCATTATGTTTACACTGTACTGACCCAAAGCAGGTCCTACTGGTGGTGCCGGTGTAGCTTTACCTGCAGCTATTTGCAGTGATACTTTTCCTATTACTCTTTTTGCCATATTTACACCTCCTTAGACTTTCTCTATTTGTTCATAATCCAGTTCCACAGGTGTTTCCCTGCCAAACATAGATATATTAACCCGTATTTTCCCACGATCAGGCAACAATTCCCTCACTACCCCTTCGAAATTGGCAAATGGCCCCGTCCTAACTCTGATGTTTTCACCAACTGCTATATCAATTATTTTAGGTTTGCTTTCCACCAGGCCCATCTGCTGGAGAATCTTCTCGATTTCATAATCCTGCAGGGGTACAGGTTTATTACCGCTACCTACAAATCCGGTTACTCCAGGGGTATGACGTACTACATACCAGGAGTCCTCATCCATTATCATATTAACTATAACGTAGCCCGGGAATACCCTGCGGCTAGTGACCTTTCTCTTGCCGCCTTTGTATTCTACTTCTTGTGCTTCGGGAATTATAACATCGAAGATTTTATCCTGCATACCCATTGATTCTACTCTTTTGGAAAGGTCAACTTTTATTTTATTTTCGTAGCCTGAGTAGGTGTGCACCACATACCATTCACCCGGCGCTCTGCTTTCCACGGCTGATTCAATGTTGTTGTTTTCACTTTTTATGTCCTGTTCCAATTCAGTTTTAGGGATTGGAACCACCTCCTCCATGTTTAAGCAAAGGCCTCAAATAGTTTTGTTATTAAGAAGGATAATCCAGAGTCAAATACCCATATAATCAGAGCAACGATGGTAACAGCCACCAGTACTACTCCAGTATAGGCTACCAGTTGCCGCCGGTCAGGCCAGTGAACCTTTTTAAGTTCATTATATACACTGATAAAGTACTGTTTAGTCTTTTCCCAGCGTAGTTTTAAACCTCCGGCCTCGTTTTTTGCGGGAACATTCTTGGTCACTATTATTCACATCCCTGACTTTACTTGGTCTCTCTGTGCAATGTGTGCGAATTGCAGAATTTGCAATATTTCTTAAGTTCCACTTTTTCGGTGGTCTTTTTCTTATCTTTGGTAGTTGTATAATTACGTTGTTTACATTCGGTACATGCCAGTGTTATACCAACTCTCACTTTGAATACACCTCCGTCCTATGCACAGAAATCCTAAAATACTCTATCACACTGGAGTTCTTGCTGTCAATAAAAATAGATAGGGCAAAAACTGTATTTATTTAAAAGTCACCAATCCATATTTTACCCAAAATACAAATAAATTAAAAGAAGTGAGAATGTATCCCACTCCTTAATTCTCTATATGGTAGCGGCGAAGGGATTTGAACCCCTGACACTACGGGTATGAACCGTATGCTCTAGCCAGCTGAGCTACGCCGCCAGATGGAGCCCTTAATCGGATTTGAACCGATGACCTCATCCTTACCAAGGATGCGCTCTGCCGACTGAGCTATAAGGGCATATTTTTGGTTGCCCTTTGTAAGGACCACCTATTTCATTTCCCGTTTGGAATTAATTTTTTTGGTTACCCCCTTACGGGAACCACCAATTACATTTTCCCTGCGGGAATTAATTATTATGGTTGCCCCCTACGGGGACTACCTATTTCATTTCCCTTACGGGAAGAATTTTTATGGTTGCCCCCTTACGGGGACCACTGATTCCATTTCCCGTTGGGAATTATTTTTTATGGTTGCGGGAGCCGGACTTGAACCGGCAACCTTCGGGTTATGAGCCCGACGAGCTACCAACTGCTCCATCCCGCGTCGTTATGGTGGAGGGAGAAGGATTCGAACCTTCGAAGGCGGTGCCAACAGATTTACAGTCTGCCCCCTTTGGCCGCTTGGGTATCCCTCCA
>JAAYCQ010000018.1 GCA_012729715.1 Syntrophomonadaceae bacterium | reverse complement strand
TATCGTCGCTATTAATATCCACACCGCGAGCTTGCAAGTATTGCCATATCTGTTCAGGAGTATGGTTTTTAATCATACAGATACACTTTTCATTTTTTTCCAGACCGCTTATCAGAAAAGCAGATACCGCTTCCTGCCACTCGTATTCATTTTCATAAATCAAACATATATGGTTGCCGGGTTTAAGCGCACGGAATTCATTCAGCAAAGTGGTAGTAGTCATAGCTTTCAACTCCCTCGCTATCTTTCGACAAAAAAATACGTATATATCTAATATATACGTAATTCAAAAACAAGCAAATAGGAAAATGTTATAAAAATAAATTGGCTATTCACCCAATTGGGTGAATGACATGAAAAAAACGGGTGTTTAAACTAAAAAATGAAATATACCCAGTATTAATCGAGATACATGATGCCTTTTTCATTGGTGGTATGGGGGGAGAGGTCATTAAATCAAAGGAGTGATTTGGTGCAGTGTAGTAATTGCGCTCAGGAAATTCCTGACAATAGTAGTTTTTGTGGCTTCTGTGGTAGTGGGCAGACAGCTCGGGTTACGTGTAGTTCCTGTAGCAGGGTAATTGAAGGCCAACCCGGCTTTTGCCCTTATTGTGGTACACCTTTAGGTCAATTCCAAGCAGCCAGGGCTGCTAATAGCGACTCAGTAAGAAACATTCCCCAGGAGGCCCTGATTGGGGTAGGATGGCGATTTGCAGCTACCCTTGTCGATGGAATTATCCTATTTATATTTGGTTATTTGATGGCTATAGTTACTGGCGAAACTACCCAGGGAGGATTTAATCTACAGGGTGCTTCTGCTTTTGTCTGGTTTTTAATCGGAATAGGCTACTATATCGTAATGGAAGCTATGTTGGGTGCTACCGTGGGAAAAATGGCCTGCGGTTTAAAGGTTGTAAAAACTGACACAGGTACTATGGATTGGAATGCATCTGTCGTACGCAATGTTTTACGTATTATTGATGGACTATTTGTTTATCTGGTGGGGGCTATACTGGTTTGGACTTCACCCCAGCGCCAGAGATTGGGTGACCGGGTAGCTCATACGGTGGTTGTGAAGAAATCACGTTTATAGAAGGGGGGAGTTTTAAAAATGGGGTTGTTTTCCCGTCCCAAAAAGAATGCTGGGCCAGTTAAACCGGCAAATGAACTACTGGCCGAACTCCTGAGCCTGGATGAAAGGGGTCCTTTTGTAATTCAGCCGGGAACTGACACCGATATTGAGGTTAGCAACGAGGTAGCAAATAAAAGCTGGAGCACGGGTAAGAAAAAGGTTTCCTACCAGGCTCGAATTCTTTTGAATGAAGAGGAGCATACCGCTTATTTTTGGGAGATGCTCAAGGAGAGCTCAAGCGGCTTACAGTTTAAAGTCGGATTTGAAACTACCCGCATTAAGGGCAAAGAGGTATTTAGCTCGCGCAGTGAAAAGTTTTACGACCCTAAGGGAGAAAAAGTACTGGATTATCAGTTTGATTACGGTAGTTTGCGTGAAGCTTTTAAGGAAATTATTGAGGAAGCGGGATGGAATTTTAAGTTGGTTATTTTGAAAGGCAAAACGGAAAGAAAATAGGAGGAGGGCTTTACAATGAAGAAAAAACTTGGCGTTCTGGTTTTATTGTTGGCTTTTGCATTGGTGACGGTAGGGTGCGACAACACCACCACCAGTAGTTCAAAAGGCGGCGCTTCGCTGGTATTTGGATTGGAGATTGATAAATCAACCCTGGAAATTGCGCAGCCAGCTACCACCTTTGCTCCCCAGCAGGAAATTTATTATGTTTTTAATAATAACCAGGCTTTTGGCAGTAACCAATTAACTATCCAACTAGTTAATGCTGCTGATGATAAGGTGCTTTTAGAGCAAAGTTATGATGTAGGAGCTGACAATAGCATATATGCCAATACGGTAGGATTTAACAACCCGGGCAAATATAAAGTGAAGATGCTAATTGACGGCAAGACCCGTGCTCAACAGGAGTTAATTATTGAATAGGGGAAGGAGCACTAACTAATGAAATTCCTGGCCTTTATTTGTACCCTCTTGTTGTTATTCAGTCTATGGCTGTTTCTGAGAACCTGGAAACAGGCTCAATTCGTGCGGCCCCGGTCCATCGTTTTGGGACAGGGGGTCGCATTGTTATCCTTGCTGGTATATGTATGGCTAATTGGAAGCCCGGGAGGATGGGTGTTTTTACTTATCATTCTGGGGGGTCTGGGCGGCGCCTGGTTAGCTCACAGCCTTAAAATGGATTACAGCGAAGAGGGTATTGTCATGAGCTATTCGTTACCTTACCTAATTAGCTGGGTAGGCTTGCTATTTTTGACCCAGATAATAACGACGTTTACCGGACGGGTACCCCTGTTAATGCTATTAATTACAGCATTGAATACGGGTTGGAACCTGGGATTAAATGCTATAGTGCTTAAGCGTTATCGCAGTTTGGTTAAGGAAGTGCCACCGGTGGTAATGTAATTATAGATTGGGGTAAGAAAATGGTAAAAAAGAAAATATCTCTATTGTGGCTATTTGTGTTTGTCTTCGTATTTCCGTTATTAGGGTGGCCTCTGGTCGCCCTGGCCTCTTATGAGAAGTATATGCCGCAGCAGAAAACGCTTCCTGGCGGCTTTCAGTTAATGGAGATGCAGGAGAGTGAGCATGCTGTTTATGGAACCTCTGCTTTGTCAGGGATCTGGCAGCTAAAAGGGATAGGTTATCACTATAGTCCGCAAAACGAACCCCAGGGTAAAAATGATCGTGAGTGGATGGGATACATAAACCAGCAGGATATGGAAGCTGCCGTATATATTCATGTAGTTATAGGCGAAAAAACAGACACTTTTAATGCTTATCTAAATCGTTTTTCCAGCCAGGATGGATTTATGGAAATCCCCTGGGCCACTGCTTTTCAGGGGGGGCAACCCATTTCATTAGATGTTGATGAAGAAGAAGCTGTACATCTTTCTTCTCCCCCAGGATACATGTTTAGCAAAGGCGATATCGGGGTGTTGGTTTTGTCATCACCGGATGATCCCTGGCATTGGGAAAAGCTAGGATTAAGCAGGGCTGATATGGATAAAGTTCTCCTTACCATCGCTCAGAGCATTGGCAAAAGTATTCCGGGATCAGATCAGGGCATAGGAGGGTTAACTGGTAAAGGAGCCAGCCCCGGTGAGAAAACTAATCAGCAGCTTCCCAGCGCCACGATTTTGCTGGCAACTGCTTTATCAGGTCTGGTACTGACCAGTGGAGCTCTGGTAAATGTAGCCATAAACCGTCCGGCAGTTGCTCCGGCTAACGCGCAGACACCGGCCGGAACGCCCCATATAGGGGAGGAACGTAATGGTCAGGTATGGTGTAAACCACCCTGGGATCAGGGTGGCCCTGGTTGGATAAGTAAAGCCGAATATAACCAGATACAAAACATGACTGCTCAGGGTAAAGTATGGTCTGATCGCTGGGGTTGGGTTGACCCGGATACCCTG
>JAAYCQ010000135.1 GCA_012729715.1 Syntrophomonadaceae bacterium | reverse complement strand
TCAACATTATAGAAAAATAATGTGCCGTACTTAACGACACATTATTTTCGGTATAGAATTGTGATATGGAATATTATTTTGATGTGTTTGGGTGTTTATGGGGAAATAGAAGTTGTTGCGCTACACTTTAGTACGACTGCTCAATTCTTCCCATTCAGATATTTCTATCTTCAGAGACTCTCGTTTTTGCGAAAGTTCCTGGCTAGCAAGTTTAAGATTGTCAATTTTATACTGCAGAGATACCGATCTTTTTTCAACTACTTTATCTAGTTTCACATTATCCGGTATATCATTGGTTTCAGGAACTAATCCTATTCTAATAATACTTTCCTCCTGGGAAAACTGTTTATTGAATGCTGGTTTTTTAAGGTTTCCACTGTACTTAAACATTGCCAGGAGTATTTGGTCTACAGCCGCATTAGTATGACTTGTTACTAATACTCGTTGCCCCGTCATAACATACGCCATGATTAAATGGGCAATTACAAATGTTTTACCGGTACCGGGTGGTCCCCAAATATATGTAATGTCTGAGCCAAGTGCTTGTTCAATTGTTTTTCGTTGCTCATCAGTTATTTCATCAAAATCTTCATTTTCCGGTAGTGGTATAGATGAAATGGATGCCGAATGTGGATAAAAAACGGTTAACGCTTTGCTATCGTTGTAAGAATCACCGAATCGTTTTTCCAGTTCATTAAGAAGGCTCTGCAATAATTGTGTATCATCAATCAACAGGATTGCTCGGGGAATATTCGGCATAAAAGTGGTGTCAAAATTAACCTGTAGTTGAATACTATCTAATTGCTGATTGCAAATCTTAGCCTCATATTCAGCTGAATCTATCTTTATCCGACCAACTGAATCCTCCGGAATCCTGTTACCATCTGTAATAATAAATTGGTAGATAGCCTGAAATGGTGTTATAACTCTTATGAGCCTACCCGAAATAAGCTCATACTTTTGATAACCACCATCTTTATTGAGGGCATCAATCTCTTTTTGAACACCCTCAGCAAACCACCTGGTTAACTTCTCAGGTTGTTCAGGGAGTAATCCCATCATTGCACCATCCTTGTTCAGCTTTTACACTATTTGTTGTTTTCGCCAGTCATTTACATTATCCTTCTAGAATCTGTCAACCCCGTTTGACCTTACCCTTATCTGCATGGTAGACTTTTGATAGATAATTGATAGGAGGCATGCATAATGTTGCATAAAATTCGCCGACCAAGCGTTATGATGGTTAAGCCATCATCAGTAATCCGCTCGGATTATAAAAGTTTCTCCAGGCTCTGTCACGAAACTGATGACCCTATTATAGTTACAAATAATGGAGAAAACGATCTGGTAGTAATGAGCCACGAAGCTTTTTGCCGCCGGGAGGCTTGGATTCGTTTGCAAGTAAAGCTGGCTTCAGCCGATAAGCAGATTTCCGCAGGTGATCTGGTCGATCATGAAGAGGTTTTTGCTCACTTAAAGGAGCGTATCCATGACCACGCTTAAAATTCGCTACACCCGGGATGCGGTAGATGATCTGGACAGTATATTCGATTATATTGCGGACGATAATCGCAAGGCAGCCGCCAAGTTGCTGGAACGAATAGAGCATTCCATTCTTAAACTGGCGGACAATCCTCGCCTGGGAAGCGTCCTGCCTACCAACGATTTATCCCTGGTTGAACCGGGATATCGCCGCATTATAGTTAAACCATATATCATTTTTTATCGTATCGGTAAAGATGAAATTCTCATTGCCCGGGTATTACATAGTAGACAGGATTGGATGAGTCTGTTGTTTGAAAACAGTTATGAAGATGAGTAACTGGTCAATTTTTAGGGGCAACTTGGCACTTAGCGGCTAAGAAATAAGCAATGTTTTTAAAATCAAGATTGGGCTGACTGCCGGGGTCTGCCCCTTGTTTTTAGGTCATCATGACACAGCAAAAACGTCAAACTGTGTCACTCAATTTCAGTACCTATTTCATTTAGCATATTAACATATAGGAGGAGTTCCTCTCGGGAAGTAACGTTTAACTTGGTATAAATACGTTTGGTATGGGTTTTTATGGTGTTAATACTAAGGCATAGTATTTCAGCAATCTCTTTGGCATTGTGGTCTTTGGCATAAAGGTCAAAGACTGAGCGTTCGGCGGGAGAGAGAGTTTTTATGTTTTCCAGAAATTCATCAAGGATAGAGAGTGATAGGTTCTCCTGCCGGGCTTTTTCATATAACTCTTCATTATGTGCTGCCAGGAAACTAATTAAATCGTCTATCTCGGCTATTTTTGTTCTGGGGGCGGCACTCAAGTCCGCAGATTTAATCATATCCAGGCCTTCAGTAATCGGTTTTAAGAATCTTTGGCTTAAAATGTAGGATGCTATGATTCCCAGGATAACAAGTATCATTAGCAAGCCAATTAATAATAGATTCAGTTTAGTAATTGAACTCACGAGATCACCCTCAGGAACCATTATGGCTGCTACCCACTGTTCATCATAGAAAGCTGAACCTTTAGGATATAAGTTAACAGGTGTATGAATTCCCAGGAATGAATTATCCTGATCCTGCTTATAAGAGTAAAAGGAACGACGATTATTAGAAATCTTAAGGACATTATTACCTTCAGATATATTTCTAGCTGAAAAACCACCTGCAAACATGCATTGCTGGAAAGGTATTGTTCCTTCAGTTATGGGTGAGAGTATACAAAATAGTCGGGGATAAATATTGTTGTTGAGCATGTGAGTTAGTTTAAAAAGCATTGCACTTACTTCAATTCCACAAACACCAAAGACATTACCCTGGGAATCAATTAAGGGAACCGAGCACAGCATTACTTCCTCGCTGGTATCTGGAAATATTAATTTTGGACTCCAATAGTACAGACGCGACAATGGCAGATTCCTGTTTGCCTGGGCGGCATTCATAGAATGATGGTAATACGAAGCATCGCTGACATCAAATTCCATCTTCCACTGGGCATGAAGTGACAACGCGTTATTACGGCTTATACTGGGCATACCACGCAGAATAATAATGGTTGGAGAAGAGGAGCTAATGATATTGGGCTCCATATTCTTAATATATAACCCCGCCCTGGAGTTATTGGCATTATCAAGGGCCGGATTAATAGTGGCATTTAAAATAAAGAAAACACCGCTGCTCTTAGATCTTTGCAGACAAAATAATGTGCGAGTTAATTCGCCGGATATAACCTCTTCCAATATCTCCGGATGTTCTTGCAAATCAGATATCGGTACACCCAGTTTGGTCGTTTTATTTTCGATACTTCTGGATAATTCCTTGGAGAACTCAATGGCCTGAATCGAAAGCTCCCCATATTGTTTGGAAATGTCCTGTGAAGCGTGCAGCAGCTCATTTTCAAACATTCTCTGACTTTCAGACATACCTGCAGTAAATATTCCGGTAATAAAAAGGATAGCTATTACTCCTAGAAAAATGGTTAACACCAACACTAACAAAAACAGAAAGAGCCTGAGTATCATCGGTGTACCATTTATACCTGGTTTCTTAAGTTCTTGTTTTAAGAACTCTATTTTTGTAAATAGTAAATTTTTCAATTTATAATAGCCTCTATTTGGTTAAAGTTCCGCCAAAACGATATCCCGCCCACCACGAACGATTTTAAAATTTATTAATAAAATCATTATATTTACCATTTGATACTGCTTCATAAGCTATTGCCGGATTACTACTTTTTAAAAGTTCTATGTAGGATTTTCTAGATTGAGTTGCAGTTTCCTTTAACTGGCTTTCATATTGTTGTTGCAGTTCATCGATGCCTTCAAATAACGGTGGTATATAAAATGCATATTCTTTCTGCATTATCCTGGAGGTCTGTAGAAGTTTCTTAATTCTTTCATCCGAAATATTCTTAATCTGCTGGGACATAATCTCGCCAAAGGCTTCTTCGGTTACAGGAAGATAGCCGGTCAATGACACAAAGCGAAGATTGTTTTCCGGCCCGGTGAACCATTTTAGAAAAATACCGGCTGCATGTTCTTTTTCTTTGGTAGACTTGATTACGCTCATACCGGCTCCTCGCTGTATAGCTACTTTTTTCCCACTTTCAAAAACAGGATAAGGCAGAATATCCAGCTCTACCGGTTCAGAGGTGTTGTCTGCATATGTAACCGTAGGAGAAAAAAACGATACTCCCGCAGTGGACCCAGTTGAACATATGATGTCACCCGTTTTGGCAAGATCAGTGGCATATCCGTTATGTATGGCTACTTGGCCTAAAACCGCAGGTTTATAGTAACACTCCCACACCCTGGGATATTGCGGAGAGGTGAGGTTAATAATACCATTTTTTATAAACTCTGCGCCCAATTGCTTATATCCTATTAACGTAAAATTAAACAGTGAATCGGGCATGAAAAACATTTTACCGTCATTAGGGATATTAGGTGTTTGCTTATCAGTCCAATCATAATAAAGGACTGCTGTTCTGATAATACCTTCAAAGGTATCTAAATCCTCACTTTTAGCCCCGGTCTCCCGGGCAAATCTGTCAAATAAAGTTTTGTTTAGAAACAAAACTTCTGTTGATTTGGCAGTAGGGAAGACATAGAGATGTTCGCCCTCCAACCGGCCTTCCTCTATAAATTCAGGAATGTAGGCGGAAAGCTCTTGGGGAGAAAATTGCTTATTAAGGTCAGCAAGCAATCCTTTTTGTGCTAATATAAGCGCTGTTTTAGGATAGGCAGTAGTAATATCCGGAAGAGATGGTGCACCCGGGTCACCATTGGCAGCCATGGTCAGTTTTTCATGGAGGGTAGCACTGCCGGATATAGATGTAACATTAATTATAATACCTTTTTTCTTCCCCACAGTATCGTTGAATTCATCGACCATACTATCCATAGTATCTTTTAATTGACCGCCGTAGTTATGCCAAAGCGTAAGGGTTATAGGATTCTTTGAGTTTACTTTAGCCGAATTATCGCAACCAGCTGATATTGGAAGAAGAATAAGTACCATGATTACAAAAAAAGAAATGTATTTTTTCAATATGTATCTCTCCTTATTATATAAGGGTTATTATCGATTTTATTAATTATAGCATTTTGATAAACATATAAAACACATTTATGGTGTCTTTACATATCATTTGGCCAATCACCCTGAGGGTGATTATGCACTTTTTAGGCCAAAATCACACCAGGGGTGATTCTTTATTAAATCAGAAAATATAAAATGTGGCATAATCAAAAATTTTATTAGGAGGTTTTTTTATGACTACTGAACCAAATGTTAACAACCAGACAGTGGAGAGCAGGATTCCAAACTTTGACCCGGGAGATATTGAAAAAAACAAGACTATGGCCGGACTAGCCTATATCATCTTCTTTCTACCTTTATTAGCCTGCCCCGACTCCCAATTTGGAAGATTTCATGCCAACCAGGCACTCTTGTTGTTTATTCTAGGTTTTGGAGGAAGCCTGATTTTATCTTTCATACCCATAATTGGCTGGGTACTTTTACCGGTATTTGCACTTGGTGTTTTTGTTTTAGCTATTATAGGCCTGGTTAATGGATTTGGAGGGAAAGGAAAAGAGCTTCCTCTTATTGGGAAATTTCGGATACTGCAATAAATTATCCGGCAAGCAGAGGGGGTATTCCTCAGACTATCTTATAATCTTCCGTACGGGATTATTATCTAAAAGAAAGAGGGATGACGCTTGTTTAAAAAAACTATTGTAGTTTTACTGGCCACATTAATGATGCTATCCTTAGCATCCTGTGGTGTAAGACAAAATCTTGATGAAAAGATAGCGGAAAAGGTCACTGAGGGTGTTATGAACAAGGCTACCGGTGGTGAAGCCAATATAGATATTGATAAGGGCGAGCTGACATTAAAGGGCGAGGATGGCGAAAAAATAACTTTTGGCGGTAATAAATGGCCGGAAGGTGATGCGGCCAAGCAAATACCGGAGTTTAAGAAAGGTAAGATAGTTACCGCAATGAACTCGGATAAAGCTTGTACCATTGCCATAGAAAAGGTTGAGGAGAAAGACTATAAGCAGTATGTTGAAAAATTGAAAGACCGGGGATTTACCAATGATGTATCAGAATTTACCAGCGAATCCAGCCATAGTTATGGAGCACATCTAAATGAAAAAACTATGGTCTTTGTATTGTATGACACTCAACAACAAGTGCTTACTATAAACCTTGAAATCAGGGAATAGGAAAAACCTGTTTATAGCAGAGTTTTTCTGTGACGAGAAAGAAAAAGTTCTTGAATACCAACATATTAATCAGGAGGGACTTAATTAATATGAAACAAAAAATTCTAACCAGCATTTTTGTGCTGTTACTAACCCTTGCCCTTTTACCGGTATCAGCCCTGGCTGAGGGAACACGACCTGCTGTAAACCTGGAGAAACCCACAAACGTTACTGTAGAGTTGAAAAAACACGAAAATGGAGTACCGTATTTCCTGGTAAAATGGACTAATCCCCAAAGCATATTAGAACTAGTCCGGTATTGGGACGAAAATGGTGAAGCACCTCTGGAATACCAAATCGATATGAAGGTAGGAAACGAAGCATGGTTCTATGACCGGGGTGAGTCGATTTGGGGGAACAGTTTACATGCCGGATATGATGAGACTGGAATTTTTGCCATCAATCAGGCACAATGCGACCCAATTAATAAAGGCGACCTTAATAATATTGATATTAGTAGTAATACTTATCAATTTCGGGTACGATACGCCTACGATTCTCCCGATGATGAAGGAGACTACATTTTTAGCCCCTTCTCGGAAGTGGCTTCCATTGGTATGCATAAATTTCAGCAGAAAGCATCCGAATGGGCCAAGCCTGAGCTTGAGCTGGCAGCCCAGCATGGTTTAATTCCGGCTATCTTACAGGGTGCCGATATGACCAAACCTATTACCAGAGAAGAATTTGCCGAGCTAGCTGTACTACTTTATGAAAAGACCACTGGAAAAGTTGCGTCACCTGTATTGCCCAATCCCTTTACTGATACGAAAAATCCGCAAATTCTAAAAGCTTATGCCATCGGCCTTACTTCCGGTACTTCGGCAACTACTTTCTCACCCCGGGTACTAATTAATCGTGAGCAGTGTGCTACTATGCTATTTCGCGCTATAAAAGCCATAGCCCCTAATGGTGATTACAACATTGCTGGGGTTAAGAATTTTCCTGACCAGAAATACATCTCCAATTGGGCGGTAGAAGCTACCAAATATATGTTTAAAGTAGGAATAATTACGGGTGATTCAAAAGGTAATTTCATGCCCAAGGCTGTTACCACCGCTCAGGAGGCAGCAGGCTACGGTATGGCCTCACGCGAAGCAGCGGTACTAATGACACTGAGAACCTATAACAACCAATCAGAGTAAGAGTAGTAATAACAGCAGTCAAACCCAGATGGGCAAAAGTAAAGGAAGGTGTTTTGCATGAAACTTAAGACACTGGCATTATATATTATCCTGTGTATGGCCCTGGTAATCAGTGGCTGTGGAGGCAGTTCCGATACCAGCAGTACCGGAACTGCCGACCAGAATCAGACAACCAGCAGCAAAAAAGCTGATGGGCAATCCTCTTCCAGTTTTAAGAAAATCAGCGATTATGCTGATGCCTGGAACGAGGTATACAATCAAAATGAAGCTGCTATTAACAAGTATGATGAGCCGATTATGGAATTGGTTAGTCCTGGTCTGGAATTTGTAAGTGGTGTGCAGTATGACCTGCTAAATATGGAAAACAAGGACGGCCGCTTCGAAGGTGAGTTGATGATGGCGGGTTTCCCCGGGGTTTTGGAGAGAAAAGGATCTAAAATGAGTTTTGGGTACGATTACATTAGAGATGAAGATGGTTTTGGCCCTACCATGAAGGTCGGTGACCGAATAGTAGAGAATGGCAATTGTGATTTAGATAAAGGAACTTATGTAACTGAGACTTTTACCGAACGTAATGGACAAAAAATTGAACGTAGCTACAGCGAGTTCAAACGGTTTAAAAATGGCGAGATGATATGCCTCAGGACCTACAGTTCCAGCTTGAACTTTAGGGGAGAAACAGATCTATCCAATACTTGTACCTATATAAAAGCCGGCAAAGACAAATTTGATTTTGTCATCGGAAAAGCCACCCAGGGTCCCGCTTTCGAAAAGCTTTCCTTTATTGATAAGAGTGATTTATCAAAAGATGAAGCTCGTCAGATGATGGAAGCAGCAGGATATGAAATTGAAAAAAGCGGCGGCATCGCAGGGGGGAAACTTGTCGTTGATTAAATTATGATGTCTCCCGCAGATAGAGGTACTAAGGTGTACCCTCAGAGCTTAACAGGAATTAACCAAGTAAAGAAAGGAAGGTAAGTAATGTTAAGGAAAAAAGGACCCTTGATTGTCTGGGTGCTGACCCTGCTCTTTCTTTTATCCTCGGTAGGGATAGCTGGTGCTGCACCGGCAGACCAGGCTCAGCAAACGGGGGCAACCCCCTTTACTGACGTAAGCAGTACCGACAAAAACGCCTTGTACATAGGCTACATGGCTAAGAGAGGACTAATTACTGGCTTTCCTGATGGTACTTACCATCCCGGGGAAGGGCTTACCCGAGCCCAGGCCGCAGTATTATTCAGCAAGATAAGAGGACTAAACCCGACCGAGAAAGATAGTACATTAAGTGATGTAGCAGGTAGCCACTGGGCAGCAGGTTACATAGCTGCAGCCGTTAAGGCCGGATACATAACCGGCTTTCCCGATAGTACCTACCGGCCTCAGGCTATACTGACCAGAGCCCAGGGTATAAACCTGTTTTTACAATTAGCCACTGAAAAAGACAGCAGCGAAGAAATACCCGTACTGCAAGACCTGGATAAAAACCACTGGGCCGCCAACTCCCTGGCCATTGCCCTGGCTGCGGGTATGATAGAAGCCCAAGGCAACAACATAAAACCCGAACAGCCCTTTGCCCGCGGAGATTTAGCCCG
>JAAYCQ010000017.1 GCA_012729715.1 Syntrophomonadaceae bacterium | reverse complement strand
TCAATATAGCCGGGAGGATGACTGTTAATAGTAATCGGGGTATTAGCGTCTACTTCCAGTACCCCATTCCGGGAGCGTTCTTGCTTTAAAAGCTCCTTACATTTATCCCAAAGTTTCCGGGTCCTTGGGGAAGGACCGCAAAGAAATGAATCATCACCATCATAAGGACGATAATTTTTCTGAATAAAATCCCGCACATCAATTTCGCGCATCCATCTACCTGGTATGAAATCTTGCCACTGAGTAAACATCATAACATTCCACCTGTCCCACGTTATTTTGGTACTACGTTATATTGTTTGCAGGCGGGGAAAAATTACTCATTAATAATAGGCGAAAAGTTGGCGAAAAAGAAAGGCTTTACTATAATGGATAATGTATTCGATTATTAGTAAATAGGAGATTTTAAATGAATCAACTGCTGTCAGAAGAAACGGTTGTGCTCGTAGTAATAAATAGAAAAAAACAGAATATAGATTTTGAAGCTTCGATTAAGGAAATGAAAGCTTTAGTGGAGGCTGCTGGAGGAAGGGTCATAGCTGTGCTTACCCAATCCCGGGAGAAAGCAGATAGTTCTACCTGCATTGGCAAGGGTAAGCTACAGGAGTTAAAACATCTGGTAGAAGAGATGGAACCTGATCTGCTGGTTTTTAATACTGAACTTACTCCGGTACAGTTGCGTAACCTGGATAATAATTTAGAGGTAAGAATTATAGACCGTACCATGCTGATTCTGGATATATTTGCCCGCCGGGCCAGATCCCGTGAAGGTATACTGCAGGTACAATTAGCTACTCTGGAGTACAGGTTACCCCGGCTTACGGGTATGGGTAAAAAGCTGAGTCGGACTGGTGCAGGGATAGGTACCCGTGGTGCTGGTGAGCAAAAATTAGAAATGGACAGGCGAGTAATTCGCCGGCGTATAACGGATATTAAACAGCAGTTAGATAAGGTTGAAAAAACTCGTAATCTGCATCGAAAACAGCGTCAAAGGGCTGGCCTCCCCTTAATTTCGCTGGTAGGCTATACTAATGCCGGAAAATCATCATTATTCAATGCCCTTTGTAAAATCGGTCACAGCAGTCGCAGCGAACAGGTGGAAGCTAACGATAGGCTTTTTCAGACCCTGGATACTACTATACGCAAAATCCGCATATCTCCCCAACAGGAAATACTAATATCGGATACCGTAGGGTTTATCCAGGATTTACCTCCTAACCTGGTGGCGGCTTTTCATTCCACCCTGGAAGAAGTATTGGAGGCTGATCTGCTGTTGCATGTAATCGATATCTCAGACCCGGACTACCTGGATAAAATAGATGTAGTCGATGAAGTGCTGGAACAGCTGGGAGCAGATCCGGAACGGGTCTTAAAGGTATTTAATAAAATAGATCTGGTTAAATCCACTGTTCCCATGGGGATATATGTGTCGGCCCGGTACGGTATTGGTATGAGAGAGCTAATAAACACTATAGAAGCCAGACTGGAAGTGTTATTATAGACAGTTTTTCTATTGCTTGCTAAAATAGATTGATTTATTTGTTGAACACATAGTAAAAGGGAAAGAGGAGTTAAACGTGGGACGGGTTAAAGCAAATTACCGATTAATAATCACCTGTATATCAATTTTTTTAATAACCTTTGCCGCAGGTGCATTTATTGGCAACCATCTTCAGGTAGGGCCGTTTGATCGTTCAATAACCGCCAAAGCGGAGCGGGGTAAACAGATTAACATACTATTTATGGGTATTGATGCTCGTAAAATGGAAACTAATTCTCGCAGCGATACCATGATTCTGGCCAGTATAGACTCCAAGGCCAAGAAAATTGCTATGGTATGGATTCCCCGTGATACCCGGGTAGAGGTTAAAAGAAACCACTATGATAAAATCAACAGCGTAAACTATCTGCAGGGTCCAGAAGCTGCATGCAAGGTAGTCGGGGATTTGCTGGATATTCGCGTGGACCATTATGTAGTAACCAACTTTGCTGGTTTTGCCAAAATTATAGATATTCTTGACGGGGTAACCCTGGATGTTGAAACCGATATGTTCCATAAAGACCCTGACCCCCAATTACGTATTAATCTTTCCCGGGGAGTACAAAAACTTAATGGTCAGGATGCGCTGGGTTATGTACGCTACCGGGGTACACCCACCGCGGATATAGGGCGTACCGGTAGGCAACAAAAGTTTATCAAAGCACTGGCTCAAGAGATGCTTCAAGGTAAAACTATATTGAAGTTGCCGGAACTTTTGCCGGAGTTGGTGAAAAATGTTCATACTAATATACCGGTGACTGATATGATGACTATGGCTAAACTGGCCAAGGACTTTGACTCATTGGAGATATATACCCAGACCCTGCCGGGATATTCTTATACTGACCGCCAGACTGGAGCCAGCTACTGGGAGGCCGACCCCAAGATAGCTGCCGGTATTATTGATGACCTCTTTGCCGGGAAGAAATATGATGTGGCTCAGGATCCACCGAATTGGGTAAAGAAAAAGCCGGAAATAAAGCTGGATCCAGTAGTAGAAGAGGAGCCCGAAATTACTGAAAATGGGGAAGAGGGTACCGGAGAACTGAGCGGGGAGCAACCAGGTGATCCGAGTAATCCTGAACCAACCGAGGGACAGCCATTGCCCGGTGACAAACTTCCGGGAGAAACTGGTACGGAGCCGGTAGTAGAACCCGGAGAAAAGCCGGAAACGGGAACAGACAATATCCATACACCACCGGGTGATAGTGGAGAGATTCCTTCGCCGCAGCAATCTGAACAGCCAGCGCCCTTGCCCCAACCGGCATCCATAGATAACACCAGTATACATGGGTATTAGCTTCATTGCTAATACTAGCAATATGAATTATTAGTTTTACCCGGTACTAGAATAGGAGGACGGTAAATGAGTGACGCCATAAAGAAACGCCATGAAATAGCTGAAGAATACAAATGGAAACTGGAAGATGCTTATGCTGATGAAGAAGCCTGGGAAGAAGATTTTAAGCGGATACAGGAAGTACTGCCGGGGATAGAGAGCTTTAAAGGACGTTTGCAGGAATCCGCAGATGTCCTTTATGATGCTTTGAAACGCCTGGAGGAATTACAGCGCCGCTCGGAAAAGCTCTACGTTTATGCCCGGATGCGCCGGGATGAGGATAATGCCAATAACCGCTATCAAACCCTTTTTGAGCGGATCGAGCGACTGAGTGTGCAGGTTAGCAGTACTACCTCTTTTGTGATTCCGGAGATAACTGTTATACCGGTAGAAAAAATAGAGGAATTTCTTAGGCAAAAAGAAGAGTTAAAGCAGTATCGGCATTTGTTAGAGGAGCTTTGGCGGCAACAGGAACATATACTTTCCCCGGAAGAGGAACGCTTACTGGCTATGAGTGCCGATCTCTCCAGTGCGGCCGGAAATATCTTTAATATGTTTAATAATGCGGATATAAAGTTCCCTATTATTAAAGACGAAGAGGGGCGGGAAGTAGAACTGACTAAAGGCAGGTATGGCCGCTACATGGAAAGCAGCGACCGGCGGGTGCGGCAGGAGGCTTTTACCGCCTTTTACAATACTTACGGCAAGTTCAAGAACACCCTGGCCAGTACCCTGGCTTCCAGTGTGAAAAGGGATATTTTCTATACCCGCGCCCGTAAATACTCTTCAGCCCTGGAAGCAGCTTTGGACCAGGATAACATATCCCCTGAGGTATATGAGCAGCTTATCAACACGGTACATGGCAAACTGGATTATATGTATCGCTATATGAAACTGCGTAAGAAGATGCTGGGCCTGGAAGAACTGCATATGTACGATCTCTATAACCCCCTGGTAAGCGATTACCGGGTACAAGTCCCCTACCAGCAGGCTCGGGAAAAGGTTTTGGCCGGGCTTAAACCTCTAGGGGATGAATATCTGACCTTGCTCAAAGGGGGAATGGAATCCGGCTGGATTGATGTATATGAAAACGAGGGTAAAACCAGCGGGGCTTACTCCTGGGGAACCTTTGACACTCATCCGTATGTTTTGATGAATTATGATAATAAGCTGAATGATGTATTTACCCTGGCGCATGAGCTGGGACATTCCTTACATTCTTATTATTCTAATAAGAACCAGCCCTTCATCTATAGCCAGTACCCTATCTTTTTGGCAGAAGTAGCTTCCACGGTCAATGAATCCCTGCTGATTGATTATTTGCTGCAACACTCCGATAACCGGCAGGAGAAAATGTATCTGATTAATCACTACCTGGAGCAATTTAGGGGTACAGTTTACCGTCAGACCATGTTTGCCGAATTTGAAAAAATAATCCATGAAACGGTAGAAGCCGGAGGGGGATTGACCCCGGAAGAATTATACCGCATCTACCGGGAGCTTAATACCCTGTACTTTGGTCCGGAGGTGGTAATAGACCGGGAAATCGAAGTAGAATGGTCGCGCATACCCCACTTTTATTCAGCCTTTTATGTGTACAAATATGCTACCGGCTTTTCTGCTGCTACTGCTATTAAAGAGCAAATATTAAAAGAAGGTGAACCTGCAGTAGCACGATACCTTGAGTTTTTAAAGTCAGGAAGTTCTGATTACCCCTTAAATCTCTTAAAAAGGGCAGGAGTGGATTTAGCTACTCCTCAACCAGTGGAGCAGGCTTTGGAGTACTTTGGCCGATTATTAGACCAGATGGAAGAACTTCTATAAAAATAGTACGGCCCATTCGATATAATGGGCCGTACTATTTCTCTTAAAAAGGTATAAGAACCAGACAGGTATTTTATCTAATCGTTTATTTTATCTAATTCTTCCTGCCACTTCTTTACCCATGCAGGTACCATCTGTAGATACCGCTCCTGCTCCTCTTTAGTCAAGTTAAATTTATTACAATAGAGGGGCTGGTCTTTAAAGTCTTGTTCATAAATTGCAAATTCCATGTTTTTCACCTCTTTTCCCAGGTTTCTCTTACAACCCCCCATGCCAACAGTAAACAATTCATTGTTCCCGTATCTATTATCAATTAATAACAAATATTGCCTTAAACCTATTGTAACATTCCTGTGAAAAATGTCGCAAAACAGTTTGTGCTAAAGTTGTTGCTATTTTTAAGGATGGACACATAATTCAAAAGCTGTAAATAAATATAATTATCAATGCTTACCATATCTTTAACCTCTTTTTTGGCTTGACTTATTATCCTGATAATATGATTTGCATTTATCGAAAGATTATTGCAGCAAATCTTACCTTGGATTTATTCCAAACATCCTTTAAAAAACGTCGCAAATTGTTTTATGTTAAAAGATGTAGCAATTTTTAAGCTCGGGGATAAAATATAATAGCTAGAAAATGAGCATAATTATTAAAGAAATAAAAACGTTTTCAAGGGGGTTAATTCCTTGACCCGTTTCAATCTGGAAAGTGGTTTTGATGAAACCATGAAAGAAATAGCACCTCTGTTACAAAGATTTAATGACTATGATCTGGTAATAGGTATACCTTTTCTGGACGAGCAGGAACGCCTGGTAACCTTATTAAAATCGGTGGATAATATTCTGGAGTCTTGGATTGGCCGCAGGCAGCTAATAGTTTGTGTAGGCGATATTTCAGCTGGTAACAGTTTACAGAGTATTAAGGAACTGAATCTTAAGCACCCGCACATAGAATTCCTGATGCCGCCGGAGCTAAGCGGACGCGGCATGAGTGTGCGGGCAATTTTGGAAATATCTAAAAGCCTGGATGCTGATTTATTATTGTTTAGTGTTGGCATGGCTGGCCAGGGGGCGGAAACCGAAAAATACTGGTTGGATAGTCTTTTAACCCCTATACAAGGCCCATATGATATGGTTTTGGCCAGCTTAAGAAGGCATTCTGGAATAGACAGTATTGCCCATATGCTAGCAGCACCAATTTTAGAATCCTTTTACGGCTGCCGGGTAAGCGACCCGCTGGGTGGAATTTATGCTATAGCCCATGATTTTATTGAGGAATTGGCCCATGAAGCCCGTTTCTGGGGTGAAAGCATTAGTGGTTACGGGATAGATTTCTGGCTCTTAACCAGAGCCTTAAGCTGGAACAAGAGCATCTGTGAATTAAATCTGGGTGGTGAAATAGCCCAGCATAACCTGGAAAAAAGAAACCGTATATTTTATGAAATTGCTCAAACTATTTTTGAGGCTATAAAAAGGGATAGCGCTATCTGGCTTAAGGATAGGCTAATAATTAAAGTTGCAGACATTCTGGCTCAGAGCGAAGTTAGAAATCCGGATCCAGTTAACTATCCGGTTTTTGAGCTGCTTACTAATTTTATTAATGGTTGCAACCAAAACTCTGCCTTGCTCAGTTCCTGTTTGTCACCTCAAATGGTATCAGAAGTTACCGAAACCATGGCAGATAACTTTCATATTTCTGACCAGGTATGGGTAGCTGCAGTTTATAACCTCCTCCTTAATTATATATTTGAGGATGAAGCAACAGAGGATATACTGTCATTGCTGACTGCTATTTATAATGGCCGCATAGCCAGCTATATAGAAGAGATGAACACTTTTAGCAATAACTTGCCCACATGTCCAAATACTGAAAAAAACGAACTTATGGTTCGTAAAATGGATTCTATTCGCTTACGACTGAATAATGAGTTTTGGCAGGCTAAAACTGAATTTAATCACAGGTGGTTGAGCCGTCAGGAGCAATTAAAACCCCCTATAATACCGCTGGGGTATATGGAATACGTGCCCGGTAAACCAGTTGTGGTGCCCAAGAAAATAGCAGGTAAAGACGGGAAGATGATTGCAACTGATAATATTTTTAAAGAACTAAGAAAACGTTACGAAAAACGCTTTATGGATTTCATGGGACAACGGTTGGAAATTAGTTGCGACTCAGAATCACAGGCCTTAATTAACCAAATAGAACGGTTCATGGCCGAGGCAGAAAGTGTTCTGAACCGTTTATTACCAGGGGATTTGCGCAGTCATCAGGGACTGCAGAGCTTTGTTGACGGTCTGTTTGGTTTGTTTCCTCAGCAGCAGATGTTTACCATAAATTCTGATTTACTGCGGGAAATGGTGATGCGTTTCCCTCCGATAAACTTAATGATTCCCATGGGTGTTTACAAGCCGGCAGAACTTTTATCTCGTATGGATGTCCGGGATATAGTAAGCTATGCTAACCTTATGGAAAGCTGGATTTATACCGACCGCGACTTAATTTGGCTATTGGATAACCTCAAACCGGAAAGTTTTGAGTGGGTAGAAATTAAACCTTTGATTTTACGTGAAGAATTGCGTACTGGTTTATCTCCCGGTAAACTATCCAATCTTAATCGGGTAACTGCTCGGATACTGGTCAAGGGGGTGGAAGCAGACAAAGGCGGGAAATACCCTAAGATGCGCTACTTTACCAATCTGCTAAGGCGCATGGCCATGGTCAGCAATTACTCCCAGTTATTTGAATTAATTGTAGCTCAAAGAAAGAATATAAGCAGCAAAACTGGTAACTCATTACTGGGTTTACAAAAAGGAGATGAGTTCTCAGCCCACAGTATATTTGAGAACTATCATCACCGGGGATTGGTAGCCAAAATTGAACAATTGGCTAATGATTTTAAAAACCAGGGGGATGAACAGGCTGCCCGTATGTTCAGCCTGATGGCCGAATCCTATGGTTTAAGCCAGGTTCTGGAGAACGGAACTTTTTTAACTTGCAGCAGTTGGAGTTGGGCTAGTTACAGTTTTAAAGGGGGATTAAACATACCTACACCCCTTACTACCAGCGTAGAAAGCCGCTGGTTTAATCATGAGTTTTTGGAGTTTCTTTATGAGGAACTGGGATATGACCCGGATGAGATTATGCAAATAGTATTTCGTCATATACAAAGCGGTAAGAGTAGTCAGAATTTGCTTGACACTCTTCTGCCTACCAGACCCAAGGACGTTACCGTAGTTGTACAGGAAACAACCAACGTACCCAGCAAACACCTGCTGCGTTATGAGGGCAATCCTCTACTGCAGCCTTTGGAAGATAGTTTCTGGGAGAACAAATATGTATTAAATCCCGGAGCTTTACGAATTGGTGACCAGGTGTACCTTTTTTACCGGGCAGTAGGAGATGATAATATCTCCCGCATTGGACTGGCCATAACTGACGGTTACCGGGTCCTGGAGCGTTTACCGGACCCCGTTCTTTCACCTGAAATACCAGAAGAAAAGATGGGCTGTGAAGACCCCCGAGTTATTCAAATTGGCGATAAAATATATATGCTATATACCGCTTATGATGGGAATATTGCTCAGATAGCTGCTGCTTCCATCAAGGTGGATGATTTTCTTCACGGTCAATACCATAACTGGCAGCGAGAAGGGCTGGCATTTAAGAATATCTGGGATAAAGATGCAATCATACTTCCGGAGAAGATTAACGGTAAATATGTAGTATACCATCGTATAGAGCCCAGTATGTGGGTTACCTACTGTAACGAAATCAAATTCCCGCTAAAAGATAAACATGCAATAATTTTGGGCCCCCGCCCGGGCAGGATGTGGGATTCATTAAAAATAGGTGCAGGGGCTCAGCCCTTAAAGACTAAATATGGCTGGCTCTTGATTTACCATGGTGTAGACCATAATTACGTTTACCGCCTGGGGGTGTTACTGGTTGATTTGCACAATCCCCAGAAAGTTATTTATCGTTCCCCTAATCCTATACTGGAACCGGAAGAAGATTATGAAATAGGGCTTAGCGGAGCCTGGGTGCCCAATGTAGTTTTTACTTGTGGTGCAGTTCCAGGTACAGATAAAGAGGTTTTGGAGGACGATGATGAGATTCTAGTGTATTATGGCGCAGCTGACACCAGTATTGGGGTGGCCAAAGCTACGCTGGCTGATTTAATCCCCGAGAATTTCCGTCGGACATAGAATGTAATGCTTGAGGGATGAGGTTATTTCAGCCTCATTCCCTCTTTTCTGACTTCCTCTATCCTTCTACTTCTACCTTACTCTAACCACTCCCAACCTACAATTTAGTATGAATCGTGTTAAAAGGACCGCGTGTGCCCTTTAAGGTATCCCCACAATATATCCCCACAACACGTACGGAATACTATATTGTCGAAAGAAATTACTATCACAAGCGAGTAAAACCGGTTTTATAAAGGAGGAATAATGGAAGTAATGGAGAATTTTAACATAAAACGTTGTTGGGGGTAGAAAAAGTTGCACTGCGCAAACGAAATCGACCTGTTAAATGATGAAACATCTTTTCCATCGGGAGAAGAATACCGCCTAATCGCTGAAAATGCACAGGACATGATAATTGTAATAGATCCGGAAACCCTATTTTTTAAATATGTAAGCCCGTCCAACATGAGAATTATGGGTTATACAAAAGAAGAGTTCTTAACTCGGAGCTGTTTAGACAATGTACATCCAGAAGATCGAGAATATGTTGCCATCAAGTTAATTTCCGCCATTAAGGAAAATACTAGCGGTAGTGTAGAATACCGGTGTTTGAAAAAAGATGGCTCATATCTTTGGTTGGAGACCAGTGGTCAGATGTATAAGGCAGCTAATGGTACTTCTGGAGTAATACTAATCTCACGGGATATAGAAAGAAGGAAATTAATAGAACAGGAGCTGCAAAAACAGCTCGATTATCAGAATTCCCTCATTAATAATATGAATGAGTGGTTATTTACCTATGATTGTAACGCCCGCTTGACCTTTGCTAATCAAAAAGCTATTGAGAGTACCGGATATAATATAGAGCAACTGCAAAACATGTCCCTGTTCGATCTGGCAGTTCCGGAACAACATGAGTTTGTGGCTAAACAGTTAAAGGATCGGTTTAATCTACGAGTCTCCAACAGTTATGAATTATTTGTTAAGGCAAAAGATAGTCGGGAAATCTTGTTGCGTATAAAATCAACGCCTATTACTAATTATTATAATTCCCAAATAAGCGAGGTACTGGTTCTGGCTGAAGACATAAGCGAGCAACGTCGGATGGAAAAAGAAATGACGCGATTATCACAATTGTATACGATAGGAGAGATGGCTTCAGGCAACGAAATCAGGAATCCGCTGGCTTCAGTGCGAGGATTTTTGCAGTTACTTCATAAAAGTGGTGATTTTGCCCGCTATAATCGCTATTTTGAAACCATGTTAGAGGAACTTGATCGAACCAATCTTATAATAAATGATTTTTTAATGCAAGCTAAAAATAGAATAATAGATCTTCAACAAAATGATCTAAACCAGATAATTAAAGATTTATATCCTTTCTTAAAGGCAGATGCTGTTATGGGAGAAAAAACTATTGCCCTGGAACTGGGACAAATTCCTGAGATATTCCTAAACAAAAGAGAAATTCGTCAGCTAATAATAAACCTGGTTCATAATCGCCTGGAAGCTAGTCCGTCAGGTGGTAATGTAAAGATTTCCACTTGCTGGCAGGGGGATGAAGTGATTCTAGAGGTGGTGGATCAGGGAGCAGTTGCTCAAAATGTATTGGATAAGCTTCGGATTCAGTTTTATGCTGATAATGATGATAGTACCGATATGGAACTATTAATATGTTATAGTGTTGCTGCCCGGCATCAGGCTCGTATTGATGTAATTAGTAATGACAACGAATGTCGCTTTCGGGTTAGATTTAAAACCACAGGGAATTCTTAAACACTACTGTTACTGTAAAAGTTTTAGGGGGATTTCGTTTGTTACTGAAGGCCTTAGAAGGTGATTATAATCTTATAGCAGAGTATTCTATGGAGATGATAGACCTTTTTGACCGGGAAAGCTTTAATTATATTTATGCCAGTCCAGCTAATTACAGGTTATTAGGTTTTACACCGGAAGAGTTGATGGGGCAAAACGGCCTGGGCCTGGTACACCCGGAAGACTTGGAATATACGCAGGCTTTGCTAGCTGAGGGATTGAAAAAAGGAAGCGTTACCGGGGAATTTAGAGAGAGGAAAAAAGATGGCTCATACATCTGGGTGGATGTCCAGGGTTACCTTATTGAACGGACGGAACAACCAGATTATATTATGGTCATTACCCGGGATATCAATCAACGCAAACTTACCCAAATTGCTCTTCAGGTTTCGGAAAAAAGATACCGTTTAATTAGCGAAAACGCCCGGGATCTGATTTGTATTGTAGATGCCAATAAATTTGAATATTTATATACCAGCCCTTCGTATCGTCTGTTGGGCTATGGTGAAGGAGAACTGCTAGGTAAAAGTTGCCTTAATATAATACACCCGGACTATATATCCCAGGCGATTATTAATTTGAAAGAATGGTTAATTAATGGCTGGGGGAGCTATAAATATCAAGGAATAAAAAAAGATGGCTCATTTATTTGGTTTGAGAGCGTAGGTAAATTAATTAAGACTTGTAATAGTTCGGAATTCATCATTATAAGCCGGGATATTAGTGAAAGTAAGAGGGCGGAAGAAGCTCTGCGCAATAGTGAACAGCGTCTTCGGGAAATCACTGATAATATGCTGGATGGAATTGCATTGCTTAATCAGAATGGACTTATAAAATATGTTAGCCCTTCCTGTCAAAAACTCCTTGGTTATTCCCCGGAAGAAATGCTGGCAAAAACAAATTTTAAATTGGTACACCCTGAAGATCGCAGGCATTTCCTCTATGTAGTAAACCAGGCTATAAGAAAACAATCTTCGGTCAGGCTGGAATTTCGCTGCTGTCATTCCGAAGGTTATTACATTTGGCTGGAAGCAGTAGGGAATGTTTTAATTGATGATAATAATCATTACAAAGGGCTGGTAGTTGCTTTCCGGGACATTGAAGCACGCAAACAAGCAGAACAGAGAATTTTAGAAAATGAACGCCAACTTAAAGAACAATACGATTATCTCAACAATCTCATTAATACTATGAATGAGTTTTGTTACATCTATGATCAGGATTTCAATTTGACTTTTATCAATAAAAAAACAACTGAAGGATTGGGCTATACCAGGGAAGAAATGTTAGGCCGATCCATTTTTGATTTTGTTCATCCGGATGATGTTGAAATGGTTCGCGCTATATCCCAGCAAAGGTTGAATAGCTTGGATGCGGGAAGATATGAGCATCGTATAGTGTGCAAGGACGGGCAAGAGATATTAGTACGTATTAAGGGTTCGCCTATTATAAATAATGGTAAAACAACTGGTGTTTTGATACTAGGCGATGATATTACTAAATATAGAAAACTACAATTAGAAATGACTCGCCTGGATCAGATGAATACTTTAGGAGAAATAGCTGCCGGTTTAGCTCATGAAATCAGAAATCCCATGACTACAGTTAATGGTTTTTTGCAACTATTGCTTAAAGATGAGGACTTTAAGAATAAAAAAGAATACTTGGAAATTATGATTGAGGAATTAAACCGGGCAAATGGCATACTTGGCGAATTTCTCAACCTGGCTCGGAATAAAATAGTCGATTTACAAGCTTGTCAAATAAATCAAGTAATTAGATCTCTAGCCCCGTTACTACAAGCGGATGCTTTTTTAAGTGATCGGACAATTGTACTTAAATTAGGAGATGTTCCCGAACTTTTGCTGGATGTAAAAGAAACACGTCAACTCATAATTAATCTGGTGCGTAATGCGCTGGAGGCAACCCCCAGCGGGGGAATGGTGGAAATCAAAACTCAGCAGGAAAGTAACATGGTTTTATTATCGATAAAAGACCAGGGAAAAGGTATTCCTAAAGATATTATAGAGAAATTGGGAACTCCTTTCTTTTCTACTAAAGATACCGGAACCGGACTAGGTCTGGCTATTTGTTTTGGAATAATTGAAAGGCATAAAGCAAAATTAGACATAGACAGTAGTTCTTCGGGATCAACTTTTACAGTTAAATTCAATTATAGTCCAACAGTAGAGTCGGTTGCTCTTTAATTGGCCCGGAAAGCCAGATACATAGACCTGCCCCAACCAATTTTTAAGCCACCATGTCTCGTAAACTTGAAGGTCCCTACTATATTGTGATTTTTGCATAATTAGATTATGGATGTCACCCTGAGGCAAAGCCGAAGGATCTAAGACTCTTCGCTAGCGCTCAGAGTGACATATAAAGAATATTGAATTATGCAAAACTCTATATTAAGAACTGCACTCGCTCTCCGTCAGTACCTGCATATTTTTCTCGGCATGAAGGTCACAAAGAATGAGGGATAGAGTGGATTCGGCTCCCTGGTTCAGATTGACTCCATCTTCAGTTAATGAGTCAAAACAACCGCCGGTTTCTGCATTATATAAAGATAGGGAATGAACATTTACCCCCCGGTACCAGGCATGAGCTAGTTTTGCCAGGTCCAGGTACTCACGATTTCCTATGCTTGCATAAGCTTCCATACATGCAAAATAAATTGAAGCCGCATCTACCGGTTGCTGGTCAAATAAAGGAATATGTCCACCTTTACTGTACCATCCCTTGTTTCCTATAATATTAAGGTAACCATCCCGAAATAGGATACCATTTAAAAAATTGAGAGAATCATGCCCTACTTTCAGGGTCTTTTTATCCCCATTAGTAGAGTATGCAGCAAATAAGGCCTGGGGTAGAATGCCATTAGAATAAGTGAGATAGTCTTCAAACCAGAACCAGCCATTATCATGTTTTGATTGATACAGATTAATTAAACGATTGCTTAATAGTGATATCATGTGCAGTAATTTTTCCGGAAATACTGGTATTTCTCCTTTACAGAGCCCCAGAAGAGTATAGGCAATGGCTCGGGGAGAAGAAAAATCAAAAGTCCGAGGCAAATTACGCACCATCATATCAATACAGATTTTTCTGATTTCAGGCCAATGACTGGTAGTACCCAGGCTGCAGGCAAGTAAAGCTCGACCCACACTATCCTCGGAATCGAAGCTAGAACTAAACTGGCCATTAAGCTCAAAATTAGCCCAGGAATTTGAACGCTGAGAGCGATAAAGGTAAGTAGCGTAACAACCGGCCAGTTCATAGCCATCTTCTCGGTTAAGTGCCACTATCAGGGCACGGGCATTATCATCCAGTGTATATCCGCTGCCAGGATCAGGTGTTTGCAGTTGAGAAAATTGCAACATACCATTCTGGGTTGTCATAGCATTTAAATGTCTATAGTCCACCATAACTTAGATTATGCTCCTCATTTACGTAATTATTATCTAATATCTTTTGGAACAAACTTCTGTATTGTTTGCCGATATTATTCCAGGTCCAGGATTTACCTAACTCCTGAGATCTGCTTTGCAACCGGCTTTTTAAGGCTTCATCTAAAAGAAGGCTTCGTATAAGATGCGATAGCTCTGTCGGTTCGGCTTGCCCAGCTAAAAGTCCCCGTTTACCGGCTAAAACTTCAGTAGCGTAGGCGTAGGAAGTTGAAACTATGGCTCTGCCGCAGCCTACAGCAAAAGCCATGGTACCACTGACTGCCTGGTCCTTGTTAGGATAGGGGCTCAAATAGATATCGGTCATATACAGGTATTCTCCAATTTCTTCATCACTAAGGTATTTGTTAACAAAGCGTATGTTATTCTCCAGTCCTAGACTGCGTACCTTATCCTCCAGCATATTACGATATTTTTCACCTTCGTACTTTTTCAACATAGGGTGGGTTTGCCCCAGAATTAAATAACATAGCTGGGGCCAATTATTTACCAGTGGAGCAACTGCTTCGATGCCTAATTCTAATCCTTTACCGGGCCCAATTAAACCAAAAGTACTGATTATTTCTCGTCCTTCCAACCCGTACCGTTTCTTTAACAAAGTACTGCTTTGCTTTTTAAATTCAGGTACACCATGGGGAATAACATGAAGCAATTCCCCCGGAGCTTCATAAAGGTTGGAAAGCAAATCCGCTGATTTATGGGTCATACATACTATAGCAGCGGCGTTCTGGCACAATTGGTTTAAGACTTGTTTCTGGTGTTTGGAAGGTTGAGGCAAGACCGTATGAGTAACGACTATATATGGCTTATGCAAGCGGCGGGTTAACTCTAGAATATAGTCCCCGTCTTCCCCTCCATAAATACCATATTCATGTTGGATAATAAGCAATTTCACCGTGCTGCAAGTGTTAATAAAATTCGCAGCTTTTATATAGTATTGTTTGTTATTCTGTTTAATATCGAAAAGTACTTCACTGGCGTAAGTATATTGATAATTTTCATCAGAAACGGTCATAACCTTAACATCACAATTATTTTTCAACAGACTACGTCGCAAATCCATGGAAAAGGTAGCTATGCCACACTGTTTAGGTGGGTAGGTACCAAGGTTTAATATACTCATCTATTTAATTTCACTCCTCCAAAGTACGCTCTTATAGCATTTATAATTATTGTCCCAGATAGTTTTCCTACTTATACCCCCGGTAACTGGTGATAAGTTGTGCCCATTCCATTATTCGGTTTAACTACTGGCATTAGTAAACCCACCTCTTTTAAATAGGAAAACAATTCATTTTTAATTTTTTCAAGCGCATGAGGAGAACTACCTTCACATCTGACAATTAATTCAGGTCCGGTATTTGAAGCACGAACCAGTCCCCAGCCGTCAGGAAAGAGGATTCGAGCACCGTCCACATCTAATAGGGGATATTTGGGGCTAAAGTGCTGAATTACCTGTTGAACTACATCGAACTTGGCCGTATCACTACTGGGTACACGAATTTCCGGGGTAGAATAATAACGAGGAATATCAGCAAGCATTTCCTTTAAACTCTTATCACTTCTAGATAACAATGACAAAAGGCGGGCACCGGCATAAATGGCATCATCAAAACCATAATATTCATCGCCAAAAAACATATGGCCCGACATTTCTCCGGTAAATATAGCTCCAATCTCCTTCATTTTGGCCTTAATCAGGGAATGACCGGTTTTATACAGTATTGGCTCTCCTCCCAGACGTTTTATTTCGTCAATTAGTGCCTGGGAGCATTTTACTTCTACAATAGCTTTCGAGCCGGGATAACGGGGCATAATATCGCGCCAGAAAAGTATCATTAAGGTGTCTCCCCATACTAAATTACCTTCTTCATCTACAACTCCCAGGCGATCACCATCACCATCAATACCTATACCCAAATCAGCTTTATGCTGTTTAACCTGCTTTACTAAATCCTGCATATTTTCAGGATTAATAGGGTCAGGGTGATGATTGGGGAAACTAGGATCAGATTCACAATATAATTCAATTACCTCGCAACCCAGCTCGCGGAAAATGCGAGGAGCAAAGAGGGATGCCGTTCCATTACCGCAATCTACTACTATCTTTAATTTACGCTTAAGAGACACTTTTTCACTAATCATACGGGCATAAGCATCGTTTATATCAAGTGTCTTTACTGAGCCCCGGGGTCCGGTAAAATAGTTTTGACTGTCAATAATATGCTTAATGTCCTGAATCTGTTCCCCATAAATAGTGGAGTCACCCAGCAGTAATTTACATCCATTATATTCGGCTGGATTATGACTGGCGGTAATCATAATTCCGGCTTGAACATTCAGGTAGCGGGCAGCATAATAGAAGACCGGGGTTATTACCATACCCAGATCAATAACATTACAGCCCGAACTTACAAGTGCTTCGATCATAATTTGGCTTATATCAGGAGATGATTCCCGGTTATCCCGGCCCAGTAATACTGTATCCTGCTCGTTCCTAATAGCATAGGCGGCAAATGCACGGCCTATATCATATACCATCTGTTCACTCAGTTCTTCATCAACAATTCCCCTTATATCATACTGCCGAAAAATATTATTCATTAACTCCTCACTCCTCACACCTCACTCTGTTAGCGTCTATTTCACTATTACAGTAAATCATGCCGGTTTTTAGCTTCTAAAGCCTCCACAATTTGGCGAATATCCTGGGAGCGGTCGCGCTGGGATATGAAAACGATATCATCACTCTCCACCACCAGCAGATCTTCTACCCCAAAAAGGACTACCGCCTTGTCTACTTGTTTTACCAGGCAATTTTTACTATCCAGCATTATAACGTCATTGCCACAGCAAACATTCATATCTTCATCATGCTGGTACAGTTCCGCCAGGGCGTTCCAACTACCCAGATCAGACCATCCAAAATCAGCTGGTACCACTGCCATACGGGCTGACTTTTCTGCTATACCATAATCCAAACTAATATTAGGAAGTTCTTCATAAGAATTTACATATTCATTGAAACCAAGAATCATTTTTTCGTAGACATCAGGCAAATATTTACGAAACTCCTCCATCAGAACCGATGTTTTTCCTACATAAATCCCGGCATTCCACATATGTTGACCGCTGTTTAAATAGGCATTGGCTGTCGATGAATCTGGTTTTTCACAGAAAGAATTAACCTGATAAACATCAGGCAGGTTAGCAACCTCCCATTTAGTTTTTTCAATATATCCATAACCGGTTTCAGGACGATTGGGGGAAATGCCGATAGTAGCCAGGTGATTATGGCGAGCAGCCTGCATCGCTCTTTCCAGACTCTGGTTAAAGGCCTCACTGTTAAGTACATGATGATCGGCAGGGAAAATCCCCAGTACCTCATCAGAATTGTTGCCTAGATAACGGGATAGCACCAGACCTACAGCTGGTGCCGTATTTTTACCTTGGGGCTCACTTAAAATCTCAATAAGGTCATTATCAGTCCTGCGCGTTATTAATTCTTGAATAGGTGGTGCTAACTCCTCACTGGTAATAATAACGATACGTTTAGAACCAGCGACCAGTAAACGGTCTATAGTTTCATCCAACATTGATTTATTGCCGGTAAAGTTGCATAATTGCTTGGGGCGTTTTTGTCTGCTTTCCGGCCACAGGCGTAAACCCTTTCCCCCTGCTAAAATTACCGCAATCATTTGTACCTCCAAAATTTCATTGCCAGTTATATATTCTATGACAATTGTTGTTTTTTATATTCCCCTTACAGTTTATCCCTAAAAATAGGGAATAATACCCCGAACAGTTTGTTAGGAAGATATAAAATCCTATTATTTGCAACCATAAATAAAAAACTGTATTATTTATTATTATTTATGCCATCGGGGAAAATATACTGATAAATAGGGAAAAGGTGGTCCTATGCTGTGCAAGCTTTAAAGATAACCAAAAGGTATAAAGAAGTATTTTCCACCAGGGATATCGTAGGTATAATACTAGGATCATTTATCCTGGCGGCAGCCATCCAGTGGGTATTAGTACCAGCCAACCTGCTTACTGGTGGAGTTGGCGGCATTGCTATTATATTGAAGTTTTTAACTGGGGTGGATTTGTGGGTCTGGTATCTGCTTTTAAATATACCTATATTTATAGCCGGGTATAAATATGTTAGTCCCCGTTTCATAGTTTACAGCCTTATTGGCACCCTGGTTCTAACATTATTTCTGGGGATACTTAAGCCATTAGACTGGAATTTAAACGACAGTCTACTCTCAGCCATATTAGGGGGAGTAATAGCCGGTGTCGGTTCAGGTATTATACTACATAGCAAGGGTTCTACCGGCGGTCTGGATATTATAGCCGTGTTGGTCCGGCGGTTCCGAGGTTATAACATCGGGCAGGTCTACTTTGCCAGCAACCTGCTGGTGCTTACTTTATCGCTTATCACATTTGATATAAAAATGGCCCTTTTTTCTGCCATATCTATTTTTGTATCTTCCCGAGTAATGGATCTGGTTATTTATGGTCCCGAGCTAAATCTAACCGCCATGATTATCTCCCGTAATTCTGATGATATAACTTACGCTATCATCCACGATCTCCACCGGGGATGTACATGTTTACCGGCATGGGGAGCTTATACTGGTGAAAATAAAAACATTATTATGGTGACAGTGGCCAGGACCCAGCTTCCAAAACTTAAAGAAGTAGTATTTCAACTAGATCCCCAGGCTTTTATTACTGTTAGTGAAACTATAGAAGTTTACGGTAAAGGTTTTAGAACCGAGTTAAGTGACTTCTAAAATATATTCTTTGGGGACCTATCTCTTAAGAAAAAAGGCTTTGCAGGTGACCTTATATGTTGATTTATAAAAAACACTTCATTATATATACAATAATTAGTATCAATGATATACCTTTGTACAGCATTAAGAATTGATTAAGATTATTTTTAAGAAAATGTTATATCGATGTTGACAATTGTCGAGCCTGATGATAATATAAATCTTGCCGCGCGAAAGCGGCAGGTTCTTGATAAAACAGAACAGCAAGGCTTAAAGTGCGGGAGAAATGGAACTGTATTTTGTAAAAAATATAAGCCAGGACTCCGAAAAAACGACAACGGATAACAAGCCAGCCTTAAGAAATTAAAGGCTAGGAAATAACTTTTCATTGGAGAGT
>JAAYCQ010000134.1 GCA_012729715.1 Syntrophomonadaceae bacterium | reverse complement strand
ACCGGCATGAATTTGTTTATTGTTTCCGTTGCTTTTTTATCGTCAGCCGAAACTTCTACTGTGACCTTAACCTTTAAAAATCGGGTTCCCCCGGTAGAGTTTATATTGGTGGTAAATTCACCCACCTCTATCAGGTTACCGGAAAGTAACTGGGCCTGTTCCTTTTTGCTTTCAGGCACCAATGGTGCTATAAGACTTCTCATTACCAAATAGGAAGCACCCATGGCAACTAGAAATAATAATAATCCCACCAGTATAATACGGAAATCAAATCCTGTCTTTTCCTTTACCTCGGCGACCTTTTCATCTGCCAACTGCACTTCCCCCTTTTACACTATGCTTTTAAATTAGTACAGGTTCTTTTGCGGAATCTAATAATATCTTCCCGGATTTTCTTGACTGGTTCCCTGACTACCAGCTTTTTCCCGGTAGTCAAGGTAACAATCGTATCCGGGGTTTCCTCCATTAACTCAATCAGGTCAATATTAATTACTATTCTCTCCCCATTAAGCCGGGTAAGATAAATCACTGTGCCACCTCTTATTCATAATCCCCCGGGGGCTTAATCGCCCCCGAAGGTATGAAGTTAATTATCTCTTCAGATTAACCAGTTCCTGCAACATCTCATCCGATGTGGTGATAATCCGGGAATTAGCCTGGAATCCCCTCTGGGTTACAATCATATCAGTAAACTCCTCGGATAAATCAACATTGGACATCTCCAGGCTGCTGGGGATGATTTTACCCAGTCCCTGGGACATAGGTGCGCCAATATGGGCTCCACCTGAGTTACTGGATACAGCAAACAGGGTACCACCCATCTGCTGCAAACCTGCCGGGTTTTCAAAAGAGGCAATGGCAACCCGTGCCAGATCCCGTCTCTGACCATTATTATATACACCGGTAATAGTGCCGTCACTGCCTACTGAATAGCTGGTAAGACTGCCTTCGGCATAGCCATCCTGGCTGTAGGCCCAGGCAGACGAATCCCCTGCCCGCTGGGTAAGTTCGGCAAAGTTTATAGTACAGTTTATATTGGCTGAGCCAGCACCCGGATCCGGAGCCTGGCGGTTAACATCATAGGTAAATACAGCATGGGAAGGATCAGTAATGTTTCCCGTTTCATCGAATGGGATATTGTAAACCCTATATACCATGTCTCCGGTGCCGGTTCGGGTACCTGTAACCAGATCCACCGCACTAAATTCGGCATCAGCGACATAATCTGCCTGATTTTCAAAGAGCGGATCTGTAGAAAAGTCACAGGCCCAGCGGGTTTCAGGCTGGTCAACCGGAGTTACACCCGGATATGTTCCCGGCTCTATCTCATATTTGAAGAAGCGGTAATAAAGCGTCACTTTGTTACCCAGAGAGTCGTAAACATCCTTGGAACCGGAAACTGAATACCGAGGATAGCCGGCCTCCCGGAAACTATTTACAGTGCCGTTACAGGCTCCGTTATTTTTAATTATCAATTCTTCCACCACATTAGTTCCGAGTACGGCGGTATTAAACTCGATGTGAAACAAACCACCGCTTGCACCTGGTGCTGTTACCTCGGTTACGGTTGCGGCGTTTGCTCCGAGACTAGTGTTTAACGCGGCCTGAATAGTAGCCGCAGTGGCGTTAAAAGCAATCGGCCCAATGGTGTTTCCCCCGTAGGTCAAAGTAAACCCATCCGAAGCAGTTTGGGTAAGGTCAAGTATCTGAATGTCATTCCGGGGAACAACCGCGGTAGGTTCCCGCCCTTCAACAATAGAAACAACAGAGGGTGTACCACCATCATATGGATTCAACGGAAGACCAGGGTCGGGTATCGCTTCAATATTGGGCCAATCCATAGCTGCCATATCATTCACAAATTTAATTTCGTATCTCTGTCTTACCGCATCCCAGGTAACTGTCACATTACCAGAGCCGATATTAGGCAGACCTTCAAGGGCATTCTGAATATTGGTAGCTGTGGCGGCGCCATTGGCATCAACTGGAACATTAAATGCTGTTTCCCCGTTAAAAGTAAGGTTTAATCTGCCACCTGCCGTTCCTCCATGAGGAATAGCACTAAAGGTAAGTACCTGCCATTCATCACGGGCAGGGGTAAAGTTTAAACCGGAATCTAAATTTCCGGTAAATAACATTTCCCTGGTAGGACGGGCTTCAATAGTCTTATATCCGGCAATACTGATGTTGGTCGGGTCACCATTAGTGTCCAGAGTCCAGTTAGTAGCATTGGCCAGCCAGCCCTGTACCCTGAGGCCGTCAGCGTTTATCAGGTTGCCATCAACGTCAAAATCAAAAGCCCCGGCCCGGGTATAATACCGGTTGCTGCCATCATTAACCACAAAATAGCCGTTGCCGTCAATAGCCATATCGGTAAGTCTGCCAGTACTGGTAGCAGGGGCTCCGGTATGAATCTGGTCGATACTGCTCAGAGCCATACCCAGCCCAACGCCCATGGGGTTGGTTCCTCCACGAGAACCGGTGGGACTGGAAGCTCCCCTGACATTCTGGTAGAGCATATCTTTAAAGACCACCCGGCTTTTCTTAAAACCGGCGGTATTTACATTGGCTATGTTGTTGCCTATTACATCCATGCGGGTCTGGTGGTTCCGAAGGCCGGAAACGCCAGAATACATCGAACGCATCATATCTTATATGACCTCCTTTACTTGTAGTTGTTTCTTTTAGTGGATGCTTCAGTCATTCCACATCCTTAAGGCTTCCTTTTAGAGGTCCAGCCTTATACTATTACTGCACTGTCAATATTGGTAAAAACATTTTCCTTAAGGCTTTGCTCGTCTACCGCAGTAATTACGGTATTGTTCTTGATGCTTACTACCAGGGCTAAATTATCCATGAGAACTAAGGAGTCACGGGCTCCCTTCTCCCGGGCTTTGCTGACCGCGTTTTCTAGGCGAGCCATTTCTGCTTCACCCAGCTCAATATTACGCGATTGCAGCCTTTGCCGAGCATGCTGGGAAAATTTCAATTCCCCCTGGAGCTTTTTCTCCAGTACCTGCCCAAAGTTAGTCTTTTTACTATCCGGGGTAACAGAAGTCGTGACCTTTTTACCAGGAAGAGGCTGTATAACTGTTTGGGGGAAATATACTTTGTTAGTCACTGCTTTCACCTGCCCCTGGTTTTAAGAGAACCAGTAATTCTTCCAACTTCTCCATCAGCTGGCCCATGTTCTCATTACCTTGATTGGCCAATCCGCCCACCTGGAAAATATATGCGGGATCAATCTGCTTACCGTTAATGAGGTAATAAGCCATACCGTCTTTAAATACTACCGAACTTATGTTGCCGGTTAATACTTCCGGATTATCTTTTTCTAAACTTTCCGGGTCCAGGTACTTGACTTCATGACCCACCATATTAGCAGATTGCTGGAACATAAATGCCGGTATTAAATTATTATTTATATTGTCGGCCAGTTTTTCAAATCCGGTATTAAGGTTTTTCATCTGTTCCAGGGAACTAAAAGTTGCCATCTGGGAGATGAATTCCTTGTCTTTCATGGGTTCCAGGGGATCCTGGTATTTTAACTCAGCTATTAACAACTTTAAAAAGTCGTCTTTATCCAGAATTGTTTTGGGAGCCTTGGTCGTTGCGGCGCCGGGATTGGTTTCCCGTAGCCAGGGAACTGTTTCAGTTATTATATCGGACATCTACTTCACCTCCTAAATGAGAAAGTTCAGGCTGCCGTTTTCGTTATATCCGTGTTCCTCGCCTGCTTGAGCTAAATTAGGGTCTAACTCTTCGTATCCACCGGTATAGTAATTGCCCTCGTAGGGGCCTTCACGTTGGTGGTTTTCAGAGAATTGCCCTTCTTCCCATAAATACTGGCGGCTGCCCTCAGAACCGTCAAACATTCCACCGTTGTTTAATTGAACACTAACTTCAGCCCGCTCTACCCTGATTCCCTGAGATTCCAGGTTCTGCCTGAGCGTATTCAGGTTGCTTTCCAACATATGTTTAACTTGCTGGTTTTCAGCAATAAAGCGGGCTGTTACTACTCCCTCTTCCACCATTACCTTTATGGTCAGCCGGCCTAAAAACTCTGGTTTCAGCTCGATTCTGACTTCCGATAGCTTGTTGGTAGACAGGAGTTCTGCCTTTTGTACTATCTGAGCAATTACTTCCCGGGCCGTAGGTAAACTTTTGCTGCTGTCAGTTCCATTAATGTTAGCAGTAGTTTTGAATATATCGGTATCACTTCGGGATAAAACATTTAACAGCGATTTGCCATCGTCACTAACCGTTTTAGCCTGACCCTCAGGAGAAGCAGGTTCTGAAGTGAGTCGGCTGGCATTAAGGCGATGGGTCTCAAAGTTTATTAGTTTTTTAACATCAGTGGAAGGACTTGTTTTACTTGTGGCAGCAGAATCTCTGTCGTTATTCTGCTTCCCTTCTGTACCTGACTCTGACTGTAGTTTCTGTTTTCCACTTTGGTCCGGCAATAGCTCCTTAACCCATGATTTTACCTCTGGTGCTTCTTTGGTTGCTCTGTCAGCAGTGGCTGCCATCTGTCCCGGGTTGATTTGCGCTTTTGTTTTCTCCCCGGCTTTAACATATGCCTCCATGTTTTTATCGGTACTATCACTTATTCCGGCAGTTGCGGCATTTGCAGGTATACCATCCCTGGCAACTCCGGAACTACTGTTACCATTTTCCTGGTTATCCGTCTGAGCTGCTGATACTAACGTTGGTGCGGTACTGGTTGGCTGTTCCTCAGTTGCAGCTACCGAACCGTTGCTGTTACTATTGTTAGTCAGCTGCTGTCCGGGGTCTGAAGCTGTGGCTTTTGCATCTTTAATGGGTAACTCTGATTCATCCGAACCTTGTATGGGAGTACTTACCTGCAAGTATCTGCTTTCTTCCTGGTCTGAAACTGTTACTTCCGATAAAAGTAATTCATCATTTGCCGGGTTTGTAGCAGTAATTACGGTGGTAATAACAGGTTCAGGATTATCGGTTGGTTGAACATTAACCGGCTCAGGTAAAGCTTCCGAGGTAACAAAAGAAACCAACTGAAATATAGGCCCCAATACCTCCGTTACAGCCACCATATCTGTTTTATCGGGGGCTGTTTCTTCAGGACAATCACCTTTAACCTGGCTTTTAGCCATTTCCTCCGGGTTAGGTACACCCTGGCTGTCAGGTTTCCCGGTATCAATAACCTGGTTATTGCTTTTATCTGCAGGTTTGTCTTCTACTTTTACTTCTGGTTTACCAGGTTTTTGTCCCGTTCGGCTGTCCCTGTCCATGGCCCCGGTATTCCTTTTTTCCGACAGGTTTATTTGCTTCTGATTCATTTGTTTTAATTGCTTATAGAAACTGTTATTACTGCCTTCTCCTGGTAGACGCTTTTCCCCTGCCGGAGCTACCGGTTTTTGGGCTGTTGCACCAAACATTACGGGCATGTTCATAGCTGTCACTTATTCACCTCCTTTCCCTGTTGCTATTTATAAGATGAAGGTTACGGCTCGGTAACCAGCATCTTCCGGGTTAGAGTGGTGGCTTTGTCCCTATCCATCTTTTGCAGCATCTCCGCCACCATATCCCTGGGCATTTCATTAAATATGCCAATAATATCTTCATCCTTCAGGCGGGAGAGGATATCGGCGGCATCTTTGCTTTTCATTTCCGCAAAATACCCGGCCATATCCTTATATGCCGCCTTTTTGTTGCCCTTACTGGTCTTTAAGTTTAAGATCTCTTCATTGAGCCGGGCTACCTCGTCTTTAAGTTTAAAGGCTTCGTTGTCACTGTTTTTAAGCTCTTTTTTCAAATCGCTGATTTGCCCTTGCATTTCCTGCATTTCTTCTTGTTTAGCGGTGATAGTATTTTTAAAGGCAGCATTCTCTTGTTTTGCTTTCTCCAGTGCAATAACCTCTGGTGGTATCTTCACTTCATCTTCTATTAATAGATTACTGACCACCGGTATATAAGAAACAAAATTAGGGGTTTTTAATATTTTAAAATATAACAGGCAAAACCCGGTGCCTGCCAACAGTATAATAATCAGGATGATAATAATGAATATTTTGAGTGCCTTTTTCATATGTACTACCCCAGCTTAACTGCCTTTAAAGGCTTTTTCTGTGATGAGCCGTACCTGCTACCTCATCAATATGTTTTTGTTCCTCCAGTAACATCTCATGTAAATATTTGTGCCAGGCTTTGTCTTTCAGTTTTTCCAGGGTGCGGGTTTCACGCATCCTCTCAATCAGTTCCATTCTGACCTCTTCTACTGCTTCTTCAGCTGTGGCTAAATATTCTTCGCTGATTTTAATCTGTTGATTGAGTACCGGTATATACTGTCGGTTAATCATTATTCTGGGGAATTGACCCTGGCCAGTATTCATTTCCCGTATAGATTGCTCCAGGGACTGAAAGCGGTTTTCCAGCAATTCCAGTTCCTGCAGAACCTGATTACGTATGGCTATCCTGCGATGCATTTCTTCCCGGGTCACCTGTTCCTGGCGCTGGCAGATATCCAGTTTGGTCTGCAACCGGAAGTGAAAAGCTCTCATAAAATCCCCCTGTAACTAGTTCGGTATTAGACGCGGAACCCGCGGAATCTTTAGGGAACTACGCGGATTCATTTAGGGTTAAAATAAAGAGAAAAACGAAGTTTTTCTTACGATAATTCAAAATTAAAAATTAAGAATTCAAAATTCGTTCTACTCTATGCAATTATGCAGAGCTGTTATTATATCGGCAAACTCTGCTTCATCGTATATACCCTGGCGTAAAAAGCTGAAACAGTTATCTATAAGAGCAATGGCCTCATCTATGCGAGGATTAGAACCTTTCTTATAAGCCCCAATATCTATTAAATCCCTGGCCTCTTCATAGGTGGCCAGAATACTTCTGAAGCGGTTGGCAGCATCCATATGTTCGGCTGAAGCCACATCAATCATTACCCGGCTGATACTCTGGGCTATATCGACCGCCGGGTAAAGGTTCATAGCCGCCAGGTTACGATTAAGAGCTATATGTCCATCCACTATGCCTCTTACCGCATCGGTGACCGGCTCATTTAGATCATCACCTTCAACCAGGACCGAGTATAATCCGGTAATACTACCCCGTTCAGCAGTACCCGCCCGCTCCAAGAGTTTTGGTAACAGGGCAAAAACTGAGGGTGTATACCCGCGGGTAGCCGGAGGTTCACCTATAGCCAGTCCCACTTCGCGCTGGGCCAGGGCAAATCTGGTTAACGAATCCATTAACAATAAAACATCCAAACCTTGATCCCGGAAGTATTCCGCTATACTGGTAGCTACAAAAGCTCCTTTTAACCTTACCAGAGCCGGTTGGTCTGAGGTCGCCACCACCACTACCGATTTAGCCAATCCCTCTTCACCTAAATCTTTTTCCAGGAACTCTCGCACTTCGCGGCCTCGTTCCCCGATTAGGGCAATGACATTTATATCTGCTTCGGTATTTCTGGCTATCATACCTATCAGGGTACTCTTGCCTACTCCACTTCCGGCCAAAATGCCCATGCGCTGTCCTTTGCCTACGGTCATCAGACCATCGATAGCCTTGATACCTACCGGAAGTACCTGGGTAATACGCTGCCGTTTAAGAGGGTTGGGCGGAGAATTCATAACCGGGTAACTTAATTCCGGTTTAATCCTGCCCTTATCATCAATAATTTCCCCCAGACCATTCAATACCCGGCCTTTTAGCTCCATACCTACCGCTACCCTGAGGGTAGTACCGGTAGCCAGTAATTCACTTCCCGGTCCTATCCCCTCCAAATTTCCCAAAGGCATGAGCAAAATCTTTCTATCTTTAAACCCTACTACTTCGGCTGGTACCATTTGACCGCCAGCGTAATTGGTTCTTATATAGCATAGTTCCCCCAATTTTACCCTGGGCCCTGATGCTTCCAAAGTAAGACCAATGGCCTGAGATATTTTGCCTTTGAGCAGGCAGGTCGAAGCTTTTTCCAGGGCATCTAAATATTTTTCCAGTTCAAAGGCGTTTTTTTCAATAATCATCAGCAACTACTTCCTGAATTGCGTTGTTAACACCGGCAATTCTGGTTTCCAATTGCGCATCTACTGACCCTGCATCACTCTCCAGTAAACACCCCGCGGGACTTATGCGTTCATCAACCTTGATGTCTATATTAATGGTATTACTACCAATATCGGTTAAATACCCATTATCCATTACCTCCAAAATATTATCTAATTCCTGGGGGTTAACGTATACCGTAATGTTTTCCGGCCTATCCAGAAAATCTATAGCTTCCTGCAATATATTAATAATTATGTCAGGGTTAGTTTTTAATTCACCTGCTATTACCTTTTTGACCATGGCCATTACTAAACGTACCATGTCGGCTTCACAGGAACGAAAAACTTTAAGCTTTGACTGACGAGCTTCCTCCAGCAAGGCCTGGCTTTGCTGGATAGCTGCCTGCCGGTCCCCTTCAATTTCTTGGTGAGCCTGGCGCAGGCCTTCTTCATAAGCTTCTTTATGAGCTTTCTGCCTAATAGCAACAGCCTCTTCGCCCGCCTGTATTTTAATTACTTCAGCTTCTTCCTGGGCGTTAGTAATGATATCCCGCGCTTCATCGCGGGCTTTTTGCAGAAGCTCTATTACCATTTGTTCAGTCTCTTTTAATATTTTTTGGCTTTCCAGTTTAATCTTTTCAATTTCCTGTTTTTCCTGCTCCAGTAGATTGATTTGATTATTGTCATCTGCACATATTACTTCGTTTTCCACCTTATCTTCTATTACAGTCAATTCAAGGGAATCAATTACTATAGGCGGAGTAAGTATCGCCTGTTCGTTTTTAATAACTCTAGACAATTATCTCATCTCCCCCTCCTCGAGCGACAACTATTTCACCAGTATCCTCCAATCGCCGGATAATATTTACAATGCGCTGCTGAGCTTCCTCCACGTCACGCAACCGTACTGGTCCCATGAATTCTATATCTTCCTTTAGCATATCAGCAGCCCGACTGGACATGTTATTAAATATTTTCTGGGTAACTTCGTTACTGGAACCCTTTAGAGCCAGTGCCAGATCCTGAGATTCGACTTCCCTCAGTACCCTCTGGACTGAACGATCATCAATCATAACGATATCTTCGAATACGAACATGAGTTTCTTAATTTCCTCAGCCAGTTCAGGGTCCTGAACCTCTAGAGCTTCCATAATAGTCTTTTCTGTCCCCCGGTCTACCCGGTTAATTATTTCTACCACTGATTTAATTCCACCAGCAGCAGTAAGCTCCTGGGGAACAATGGAGGATAGTTTTCTTTCCAGGACCCTTTCCACTTCTTTAATAACCTCAGGAGAAGTGGTATCCATTATTGCAATACGTTTTGCCACCTCGGCCTGTCGGTCTGGAGGCAGAGCTGATAATATTGATGAAGATTTTTCCGGTTCCAGATAGGCCAGAATCAGAGCTATGGTTTGGGGATGCTCAGACTGGATAAAGTTTAAAAGCTGAGCCGGTTCGGTATTACGCATAAAATCAAAGGGACGTACCTGCAAGGAAGCAGATATGCGGCCAATAATTTCAACCGTTTTCTCTTCCCCGTAAGCCCTTTCCAGGACTTCTTTGGCATAGGAAATACCACCCTGACCAATAAATTGGCTGGCCAGAGCCATTTCATAGAATTCACGAAAAATTTCATCCACTTTATCAGTTGAGACCTGGCGAACATTGGCAATCTCCAGTGTTATTTGTTCAATCTCTTCTTCATTTAGATGCTGAAAAATCTTGGCCGATTTTTCCGGACCTAAAAATATGAAAAAATTGGCAGACTTTTGCTTGCCGCTCAGACCTTTTTTCGTAGTTGCCACTGCATCACCTCATATCTTCAAGTAACCAAATCTTGATTACCTGGGAAGCATTTTCAGGATTCTCATCAATAAATTTTTCAACTTCTTCCCTGATCCTCTGTCTTTCCTTTTCTTCCGGGGTCAGGGTATGATCAATGATATCTTCAATATTAATAGTTTCATCAACAATGGTTTCAAAATCATCCAGGCCCTCTTCCCCTACTTGGGCAACCTTTGATCTCCTCCGGGAAATCAATAACCATACCAGGACAACCAGCAGCACGGCCATAAGGGCTAAAATCCAGGGGGCATAAGGGGTAGCAACAAATTTTTGCAAAGCTCCCTGAGGTCCTGCTTCAGGCTCAGGTTCGGTATAAAAATCGATAAAGGCCACAGATATATTTTCCTCCAGACGAACATTTTCGTCGGGACGGTTTTCTCTTAATCCACAGGCAGTAGCTACTACACTGCGTATTTTTTCAATTTTATCTTCTTCGCTGTCGCCTATGTTGGCGTTCTCAGTACCGGCACGGTTTATAAAAACAGAAGCGGTAAGATAGTCATACTGAACATCCCCTAGCGAAAAACGGGTATGCGTCTCGGTTCGATTGTTATCATAGTTAACAGTTTTGTCGCTCTTATCCCAGCTGGACGTACCTCCTTGGGTATCTACTTCTTGATACTGGGGTATATTGGTGTCAGTACCGGGAACATTTACCGGAGCAGTATTAGTTGACGTTCCTGAATCCTTCATTATATGTTCACTAACTACAAAGCGGCCTTCAGGGTCGTGAGTAAAACGCTCGTCAACCTGTTCTCTATTGTTAAAATCGAGTTCGGCATTGACCCTGACTACAGAATTATCTTTGCCCAGAACTTTATCCAGCATGGTCTGAATAGCTTCTTCTTTTTCTTTTTCAAACTCCCTTTTCATGGTTAGTTGCATTTTAACCACATCACCAACATTGCTGACATCAACCGGAAGATCATCTGATACCAGATTTCCGTTCTGGTCAACAATAACTACATTTTCCGGCTTAAGGTCTTTTACACTGTTAGCTACCAGGTTAGTTATAGCCTGAACTTCTTTTGGAGTAAGTTTTTTATCGTCTCTGGTGTTAATTACTACCGATGCTTTAGTTTCCTGCTGGTCATCTGAAAATAGCGACTCTTCCGGTAGAGCCAGGTTAACCTTGGCTGCTTTAACTTTTTCCAGGCTCTGAATGCTGCGGGCCAGTTCTCCCTGCAGGGCGGCCTGATATTTCACCTTTTTATCGGTCTGGGTCTCACCAAAACTGCTCTGTTCAAAAAGCTCAAAGCCGGATTCCCCCCGGGGGATGTTCTCTGCTGCCAGTTTCAGGCGGGTGGAGTCCTTAAGGTCAGTGGGTACAGAAATAGTGGTACCGTTATCCTCCAATTTATGTTTTATTTTCATTTCAGTAAGTTTTTCCGTGACAGCAGCGGCATCTTTCTCATCAAGTTCTGCATATAGTACTTGATAAGGATCTTCTTTGCTCACACTACTTGCCATGATAACAACAGCTACCAGGATAAGTAATGCGACTCCTCCGAATAAAACCTTCTGATTCAAGCCCAGGTTCGACCAGGTGTTTTTAGCGGTCTCACCCCATTGCTTGATTTTATCAAGAATACTTTCCATTACCTAACTCCTCAACGTTAGTTACATTTGCATGCGCATTATTTCCTGATAGGCTTCCACTATTTTATTACGTACTTCGATGGTAAGTTGTAAGGCCAGGTTGGCCTTTTCATATGCAATCATGGTGTTATGTAGACAATCCTCTCCACCCAGAACGAGTTGTTTGGCACTGTCAGCAGCCTCTTTTTGCAGGTTATCTACTTCTTGAAGTGCATTATTAAGGTATGACATAAAATCAGTCCGGTTATGGTTATCTGTTTTTAAAGAAGAATTAAGGCTTTTTTGATAATCAGGTGCAAGTGCTGATGTAGCACTATTAAATAACATTTCTGCTTTCAATCCGATAGTCCCCCCTACCTTCCTATATCCAGAGCTCTCATAGCCATGCTCTTACTGGCCTCGATTACCTTGGCATTGGCCTCATAAGCTCGGGTTGCGGAAATCATGTTAATCATTTCTTCAACAATGTTAACATTAGGGTAATTAACATAACCCTGTTCGTCTGCATCCGGATGAGAAGGGTCGTAAACTTTTCTGAAGGAGTGTTCATTTTCGTCTACCGACCGGATTTCTTTTACCCTAACCCCTAAACCCATTTTGCTAATTTTCTCTTCTAATACGCTTTCAAAGTCAGCGTTGGCCGTCTTATCTGCTGCCTTGGAATTACGGGCCTCAAAAACTACTACCTGTCTGCGGTAAGGACCTCTCCCATTCTCAACTCGGGTGGTTTCAACATTAGCAATATTACTAGCTATGGTATCCATCCGCAAACGTTGCGCGGTGAGGCCGGAGGCACTAATGTCAATCGTATCAAGAAATCTCATATTTTTACCCCCTTCCAGTAATCGCCATTCTTAATAGTCGGATTTCGTTACTCATGCTCTGACCCAGGGCATCATAGAATATCTTGTTTTTTGCCATTTTTGCCGTTTCTACATCAATATCAACGTTATTTCCATCATTTCGGTAACTTAATTCCTTCAGGGTCCGAATTTCAGGCTCAATCTGAGTATATTTTTCCTTTATTTGCATATGTCGTGAATCAGTTGTCCTTAGTTTAACACTATTTTTATTTTTTTCTAGGACCTTTTGAATATTTTCTTCGAAAATTACTTCACGGCGTTTAAAACCAGGAGTATCTACATTGGCTATATTGTCAGCAATAACCTTATTTCTAACGCTTGCTGCATCTAAACCTTTATTAAGTAAGTACTGGGAGGGGGAGTCAAAAATCTTTTCAAGCATAGTAATTCACCCCTAGGTATAATTTTCCTTATATCTTCTACTTAAGCTACCAATATTCCTTCAATCATTGCAAATTTTAGATGAAATATATCTATTTTTTGCCATAAAAAACAACCGGTTATTTCCGGTTGTTTTTACTTATGCTTTTATTCGACCCTATTTTCCAAGTTCATCAAATAAATAATCATTTAAGACCTTGATATAGGTCCCTTTCATACCCAGGGATCTAGATTCAATTACGCCGGCACTTTCAAATTTTCTAAGTGCACTTACAATTACGGAACGAGTTATTCCCACTTTATCAGCAATACGACTGGCCACCAGAAGTCCTTCCTTACTATCCAGTTCTGCTATTATATGTTCTATAGCCTCTTTTTCGGAGTATGAAAGAGTAGCCAGAGCTATCTGCACCGAGGCTTTTTTTCGTGCTTGTTCCTCTATTCTTTCCGACCGCATGCGCATAATTTCATTGGCTACGACAATAGCACCATATTCAGCTAATACTATATCCTCATCACAAAACTGCTTGTTTCGTCTTACCAGAATAAGGGTGCCGATACGCCTGGCCCCACCAAACACCGGAGTAATAGACCAGATGCGCCGGGAACAATCACAATCTGTGCTATTAATATTAAAAACACATTTGCGCCCCTCTTCCAGAATAATATTAGTTTTCGTCTCCTGAATGCTGGTTAATTCTTGATTAAAGCTCTCTGGAAAACGTTCTGCATGGCTCATCAGATACTCCACTTGGGAACAGCCGGCACCTTCGGTAAAAGCATATCCACCTATTTGCCCTCTTCTGCCCACAATGAAGACACTGCATTCCAGATTTTCGGATAAAACTTCGGCAATTTCATAAAAGTCAACCGAATTACCCTCTATCTTTTGCAAAATCTTATTTATGGACCTGGATCTTTCTAATAACGTCTTTTGCACCCCTTTGCCCTCCCCCTAGAGAATGTATCTACTAAGATCATCATCCTCCACAATCTTTTTTAATCGTTCACTAACATAATTACTATCAATAACAACACATTCACCCTGCATATAAGGAGCATCAAATAATAAATCTTCCAACACTTTTTCCATAACCGTATGCAATCTCCGAGCCCCTATGTTTTCTGTTCTGGCATTAACTTCATAAGCTATTTCAGCAATGTCGTCTATAGCCTCATCACTAAACTTAATTTCAACTCCTTCGGTGCTTAAGAGGGCACTGTATTGTTTGATTAAGGAATTATTGGGTTCCACTAGAATCCTTTTTAAATCATCCCTGCCCAAACTTTCCAACTCAACTCTTATGGGAAAACGGCCCTGTAATTCCGGTATTAAATCAGAAGGCTTGCTAACGTGAAAAGCACCTGCAGCTATGAACAATACATGGTCAGTCTTCACCGGTCCATATTTGGTAACTACCGTGGAACCTTCTACTATAGGCAGAATATCTCTTTGTACTCCCCCGCGGGACACGTCTGGGCCATAGGATCCTTCCCTACTGGTTATCTTATCAATCTCATCCAGGAATATTATCCCACCTTCTTCGGCTTTGCGGATAGCCTCCCGGTAAACCTCATCTATATCAATTAGACCCTGGGCTTCTTCGAAAGTTAAAATCTTACGAGCTTCCTCTACTGTAACCCGTCGTTTTTTCTTGTTCTTGGGTAACAGGTTACCAAACATATCCTGAAGATTGATACCCATTTCTTCCACCCCGGATCCGGAGATTACTTCCATAAACGAGGTGTTTTTTTCTTCAACTTCTATTTCAATAACGTCATTATCCAATTCAAAACGAGATACTTTCTGCCTGATAATTTCCCGCTTCTCCTCGACGCTTCTGGTCCTATTCTCCAGTTCTTCATCACTCTCCTGAGTATCTGTTGTCTGTCCCAGCAGAAACTCCAGAGGATTTTTAGCTGCCCTGCTTCTTTTCCGAGGTAGGGGTAAAATGTAATCAACTATGCGCTCCTCAGCCAGTTGCCTGGCCTTGTCCTCTACTTCCAGCATTTTTTCCTGCTTTACCATACGTATAGAGGTTTCTACCAAATCTCGAACCATGGAATCAACGTCACGGCCTACATAGCCCACTTCAGTAAATTTACTAGCTTCCACTTTTACAAAAGGCGCTTTTACCAGTCGGGCCAAACGCCGGGCAATCTCAGTTTTGCCCACCCCGGTGGAACCTATCATAATTATGTTTTTGGGATAGATTTCATCCCTCATTTCTTCGGGAAGGTTTTTACGGCGATATCGGTTCCTGAGTGCAATAGCCACTGCTTTCTTGGCCTTTTGCTGCCCAATTATATATTTATCCAGTTCTTCAACAACTTCACGGGGAGTAAGATTTTCCAAAAATATTCGCTCCTTTATTTCATATGCCCTGAATATTTAGACGCGGAAACCGCGGACACATTAGGGAACTACGCGGATTAAATTCTTAACTTAACCTAAAGTTACTCGATAACCTCAACATTTATCTGTTCGTTGGTATAGATACATATCTCAGCAGCAATCTTCATTGACTCTACAGCTATTTCCCGGGCATTTAGATCAGTATGACGAGCCAGGGCACGTGCCGCTGCTAACGCATAAGGGCCTCCGGAGCCAATGGCAGTAATTCCATCATCCGGCTCAATTACCTCACCGTTGCCAGAGATAATAAACATTTTTTCTTTATCAGCTACAATTAACAATGCCTCCAATTTGCGCAATACCCGGTCAGATCTCCACTCTCGTGCTATCTCTACCGAAGCCCTGGTCAAATTACCTCCAGACTGTTTAAGTTTTTCCTCAAATTTGGCAAACAGGGTGAAAGCATCAGCTACGGCCCCGGCAAAACCAGCAATTACATTACCATCGTAAAGACGCCTGGTTTTATTGGCATTGCTTTTCATAACCGTATTCTGTCCAAAGGTGACCTGGCCGTCTCCTGCTATAGCAGTCTCTTTACCTTTTTTTATTGCAACAATGGTTGTTCCTAAAAACATTAAATTACCTCCGTGGATGAGTTTCATTATGTACGTTTTTTATATTCTCCCGGGTTAAATGGGTGTATATCTGGGTGGTGGATAGTTTTACGTGGCCAAGCAGTTCCTGTACTGAGCGTAAATCAGCCCCGTTATTAAGCAGATGAGTTGCAAAAGAATGACGTAACATATGGGGATTGACTTTTTGGTTCAAGGCTACTTCTTCAACGTATTTATTAAGTATGTTTCTTATACTTCGATCCGACAGGCGTTTACCGTATTTGTTCAAAAACAATGCATTACTGTTCTCGGAAGCTTTACGAGCAAAAACTATCCTGGCATCGTTAATATATACCGTAAGCGATTCCAACGACTTCCGGCCCAACGGCACAATCCTTTCTTTGTTGCCCTTCCCCCTGACTTTAACAACGGCATTGGCGAGATCTATATCCTTAAGATCAATTCCCACCAATTCACTTACTCTTATGCCGGTAGCATAAAGAGTCTCCAAGACCGCTCGGTCTCTTTTGCCTGCAGTTGACGTAATATCCGGGGCCGTAATCAGCATTTCAATTTCAACCGGGTATAGGAATCGAGGCAGTTTTTTATCCTGTTTGGGAGTAGCAACAGCAGCAATAGGATTTCCCGACAGGACATTCTCCCGACAGAGGTACCTGACAAAAGAGCGCAGAGCTGCTAATTTTCTAGCCATGGTTGCCCGGCTCAGGCCTTGCTGCTGCAAATAGGCCAGATATTCTCTAACTGATTTATGATTAAGCAGTTCGCTAGGAATTTCTTCCCGAGGAGTTTTATATTTATCCGCCAAGAAAATAAAAAATTGTGATAAATCAGATCGATAGCTTACCAGAGTTAGACTAGATGCACTTTTTTCAACCCGCATATGATCCAGGAAACTATCAATATACCTAAATAACATGTTTATCTTGCTTCCTATCATTTTTAAGGCCATGCTAGCACAAGGAAAATTATTTTACAAGACTTTCAGAAACAATTCTGAAAATTTATCCATTTTTTCCAGAGCCCGCTTAGCATAAGCCTGGTACCTTAATTTTTTATCTCGTACCGGTTGGGCCAGGGGGGGTAACAGGCCGAAATTAGCGTTTACCGGTTGGAAGTTAGCCGGATCTGCAGTAGTAATAAACTTAATTAAAGAACCTATCATGGTTGTTTCAGGCAAAACCACCGGGTTCTCACCTTTTAGCACCCTTAAAGCATTAATCCCTGCAACTATGCCGGTTGCAGCTGATTCCATATAACCTTCGACTCCGCTAATCTGCCCGGCAAAAAATATTTTATGGTTATCTTTAAACTGCAGACCAGGAGTAAGTACTGCCGGGCTGTTAATATAGGTATTGCGATGCATAACTCCGTATCTAACAAATTCTGCTTTTTCCAAGCCTGGTATAAGACGAAAGATCCTGTCCTGTTCACCCCAGCGTAAACGGGTTTGAAAACCAACCAGACCAAATATACGCCCCGCTATATCCTCCTGCCTTAATTGTAAAATTGCATATGGCTTAGAGCCTTCCCGGTTCTGTTGCAAACCAACCGGGCGCAGAGGGCCAAAACGCATGGTATCTTTGCCCCTGCGAGCCAATACTTCAACCGGCATACAAGCATCAAAAAAGTGTTTCTTATCGATACTGTGTCCCTCTTTTATATCTGCATTTACCAGTTCTTCATAAAAGACTTCGTATTCTTCCTGGTTCATGGGACAGTTATAGTAATCATCGGTTCCTTTTCCGTAACGTGAGGCCTTAAAGACTATACTTTTATCCAGGCTTTCCTCAGTTACGCTGGGGGCTACGGCATCATAAAAATAAAGATGTTCTTCCCCGGTTAACTTCTGTAATACCTGGCCTAAAAGGTCTGAGGTGAGGGGACCGGTAGCAATAATAGTTATTTCATCCTCTGGTATCTGACTTACTTCTTCTCTGACTACTTCGATAAGAGGTTGCGCCATAATCCGTTCACTTACCAGGGAAGAAAACAAATCGCGGTCAACTGCCAGGGCAGAACCAGCAGGTACCCTGGTTTTGTCAGCACACTCCAACAATAGAGAACCCAGGGCTCGCATTTCTCGTTTAAGCAAACCCTGAGCACTATTTTCCAAATCCGATTTAAAAGAATTACTGCAGACTAGTTCTGCTAGTTGTGATGTATGATGAACCGGTGTGGATTTTTCCGGCCTCATCTCATATAGTCTAACCTGATGTCCTCCTGAAGCAATGCGGTAAGCAGCTTCACAACCGGCCAGACCACCACCTATAACATTAATCCAATCCTGCAAATCAGGCTTTCATCTCCTTGCTGTATTTACATTCGGGGTTATGACAAACTGCCAGCATTTCCTTATTACGATTCTGCTTTTCAATCAGTATATCACCACAGGTGGGACACTTTTCTCCGGTTGGTTTGTTCCAGGAGCGAAACTGGCAATCTGGGTATTTGCTACAACCATAGAAGCGTCGCCCTTTTTTACTCTTAAGAGCCAGAATAGCTCCTCCACAAAGGGGACAGTCGACTCCCGCTTCTTCGGTAAAAGATTCAGTATGCCTGCAATCTGGGAAACCTGAACAGGCCATAAATTTACCGAAACGGCCATACTTAATAAGCATCGGTTTGCCACATTCCGGACAATCTTTACCCGCCTCTTCATCTTTGATTTCTACTTTTTCAATCATAGCTGAAGCCTTCTCCAGATCAGCCGCAAAGGGACGATAGAAACTATCTACCACCTGGGTCCAGTTCATTTCACCCTCTTCTACCAGATCCAGGTTTTCTTCCATCCGAGCGGTAAATTCAACATCTACAATATCATTAAAGTTATTTTTCAGCAGGTCAACCACAATAAAACCTAGCTCAGTAGGGGCAAATTGTTTATTCTGCCTTTCAACATAATTACGTTTAAGGATGGTGTCAATTATAGGTGCATAAGTACTTGGCCTGCCAATATTCTTCTCTTCCAGCAATTTTATCAGACTAGCTTCACTAAAACGCGGAGGTGGTTGGGTAAAATGCTGTTCCGGTCGTGTTTCCTGTAAAAAGACCTCTTCTCCTTTTTTTAGTTGAGGTATAAAGTTTTTAACCTCTTCCTCTTCGCTATCATTATAGACCTTTTTGTACCCGGCAAATTTAAGCTGGGAACTGCTGGCCCGCAAACCGTATTCTCCTGCGGCAATATCCACGGTAAGGGTATCGTAGACCGCCGGAGTCATTTGGCTGGCAACAAATCTATCCCAAATTAGTTTATACAGGCGATACTGATCACGACTCAGAAACTGCTTGATACTTTCAGGAGAACGCGTAACTGAACTGGGCCGGATAGCCTCATGGGCATCCTGGGCGCTCTGTCTGTTTTTATATTCGTTAGGGGCAGGGGGAGCAAACGGTTCACCATATTGGGAACGTATGTAGTCCAGAGCTTCTATTTGGGCAGTTCCGGAAACCCGAGTGGAATCAGTTCTAAGATAGGTAATTAAACCTACCGTCCCTTGTTTGCCAATCTCCAGACCCTCATAAAGCTCCTGAGCTACCTTCATGGTCCGTTTAGAATAGAAATTAAGCCGGCGGGCGGCTTCCTGCTGTAAAGTACTGGTTATAAACGGAGGTGCTGCCTTCTTACGCTTTTCTTTTTTCTCTACTTTAGTAACTGTTAATTTACTATTCTCCAGGCTTTTTATTACCTCATCTTTTTGCTGTTGCGAACTTATTTCAATCTTTTGGTCATCCCTGGTGCTAAGACGAGCCAGAAAGCTTTGATTATCGGCAGTTGTCAGAACCACCTCTATAGTCCAGTATTCCTCAGAAACAAAATTTTTGATTTCCTCTTCCCGCTCGCAAATTAAGCGTACCACTACAGATTGTACCCTACCTGCACTTAAACCTTTACGGACCTTACTCCACAATAAAGGACTGAGATTATATCCCACTAACCGGTCCAGAACTCTTCTAGCTTGTTGAGCATTTACTCGGTCCATGTCAACCGGACGCGAATTTTTTATAGCATTTTTAACTGCATCTTTAGTAATTTCATTAAACTCTATCCGGCATTTCTCACCCTGGGATATTTTTATAGCATTTTGCAGATGCCAGGCTATAGCTTCCCCCTCACGGTCAGGGTCAGTTGCCAGCAAGACCCGGGATGCCTTCTGAGCTTCTTCCTTAATCTCTTTGAGCAGGGTACCTTTTCCCCGTATAGTTATATACTGGGGTTCAAAATTATTATCCACATCTATACCCAATTTGCTCTTGGGCAAATCCTTAATATGGCCAACCGAGGCCTTAATGGTATAACCTTTACCAAGAAATTTCCCTATTGTTTTAGCTTTCGCAGCAGACTCGACGATAAGCAGAGTAGTTGCCGCCAAAAAAATCACCTCTCCACTTTGATTGGTATTAGATTCTCACATAATAATTACCCGGTAAGGATTTAATTATACCTTCAAATTCAAGTTTAAACAAAATCGCACTTATAGTTCCAATCTCTAATCCGCTGCCTTGAATTAATTCATCAAAATGCAGGGATTCATGAGCTAAAAGCTCAAGTACCAGTTTTTCATTATCATCCAAAAGTAGCAAACGATCCTGTTTTAGAGTTTTAGGCGTACGATTGATATCATAATATTCTTCCAGAATATCTTCAATACCTGTTATCAATATTGCGCCTTGTTTAATAAGATTATTTGGTCCAGCACTGGTTTTGCTATTAATTGGACCTGGTACGGCAAAAACATCACGGCCTTGCTCCAGAGCAAAATCAGCCGTAATTAAAGCCCCACTTTTTTCCTTACCTTCAACTACTACTACCCCTCGACTAAGACCAGAAATAATACGATTCCGTAGTGGGAAGTTAAGTGGTTCCGGATGGGTATGTAACGGAAATTCACTTATTACTGCTCCCCTGGCGATTATTTCTTGAAATAATTTGCGATTTTCCGGAGGATAAATAACATTAAGGGCACTTCCCAAAATTGCTATAGTCTTTCCCGCTTCCAGTGCCCCCTGGTGGGCTTCGCTGTCAATCCCGCGGGCCATACCACTTACGATTACTATACCCGCTTCAGCCAGCTCCCTGGCCAATTTACGGGCTACGTTTCTACCGTAAACCGAAGCAGCTCGAGAGCCAACCACAGCTAAACAAACCTGTCCGGTTAATTCAATATCCCCACGGTAATAAAGGATTACTGGTGGATTGCTTATGTTTCTCAAGTTATGGGGATAGAGGGATTCATCCCAGGTGACCATTTCTATTCCCTCAGAGTGGTATGCTTCCATCAGGGTTTCAGGCGAGCTTTTTCTTTTTTCCAGCAGATTATCAATAATCTCCGGCTTCAAAAATGATGAAGCATAAAGAGTTTTGTGGTCCGCTTCAAAAAATTTTTGAAAGCTGCCAAATGAATCCATTATCTTCCACAGGCTTCTGTTACCCAAACCTGGTATAGAATGGATTGTACATAAAATAGCTTTTTCCCGCCTGTCCATATTTATACCCTCTATAATTTATTAACCATTGTCAAATCTGTAAACCTAAAGTCATTGATAACACAAAAAATGCAACTGAGCAATAGGCAATAGATATAATCAACATTAATGTTTATTTTTCCCTGTTAGTTTAGCCTATAAAATTATAAAGGCTTTAATGATAATACTTGTAGCTATGGGAAATTTTTCGTTCCTAAGCTTAGTCAAATCGGGAAAAATACAATAAAGATTTCACCACATAATAAATATGCTGCCGATGAAGTGGTGAAAGTGAAATACTATTAAATATTGAAAGGAGTGGGACCATGTTACTGGGAATGATGGATTATAAAAACTCCATATCCAAAAAAATATTAAACCAGGATAAAATTGACCCGGGTACTTTTAGCTTCCTGGAACCTGGATGGTGGGCACTACACGCAACTACGATTACTGCCGCGGTTATGCTGGGCAGCATGCTATCAAAAAGAGCTAGAAATAATATGTAAGGGGTAAAAATGTTAATCTACAGCAGTGAGCCCATCAGGGATTTGAATAATAGGCTAAGAATACCCACCACCAGTCATTATCTTGATGAATATGATATCTATGAAGAAGTCTGGCTGCCGGTCGGTGACGATAAAGAAGCCGACATTTACAGCCTGATAGAACAACAAAGGTTGTATCGAGATTAATAAGTCCGGGAATAAGTCCGGGGACTGTCCCCGGACTTATTGCGTCCCCGAAGCGAAGCTGAGGAAAACAAATAAGTTCGGGGACTGTCCCCGGACTTATTTGTGTGCTATTCACCTTCTTTTGGAAATAAAAAGACTTAACGATTAAGATTGCCTTATAATGGGTAATAAACTAAATTTACTAAAAGGAGGTTGAAGATATAATGGCATCCAATTTTGCCTATAAAAATACCCGGGATTTCAAATTTATATTAAAAGAATGGCTCCCATTGCAGAAGGTCCTGGACTATCCGCGTTACAAAGATAACTATTCTGTTGATGATGTTGATATAATTCTTGATACCATATTGAGAATGACAAAGGATATTATCGAACCTGGCTCTGATAGCGCTGATCAGTACGGAGTAAAATTCGAAGATGGGAAGGTTCTCATAGCCCCTTCCATACCCCCGGTTTATAAGAAACTGCAGTCTGAAGGTTGGTGCGCCAGCAATGTGGATAAGAGCGAAGGAGCCGTAGTTCTTCCCCAGGTGATTATGTACCCCCTGTGGGAAATGTTTTCTGCTGCCAACCCGGCTCTGGTTCCCCCCTTTCTATGCATGTGTCAGGGTTCTTCTATGCTGATTCAGGATTTTGCCCCTGAGGATGTTAAACGAAAATACCTGCCGAAAATGTTTTCCGGTGAGTATACCGGCACCATGTGTCTAACTGAACCCCAAGCAGGTTCGGATGTTGGCCAATTGTCTACCAAAGCATTTCCCACTAACGAACCACGGATATTTAATATTAAAGGACAAAAAATATTTATTAGTAACGGAGATAACGATTTTGCCGAAAATATTGTTCATCTGTTGTTGGCCCGGGTTGATGGAGCATTGCCCGGTACCAGGGGCATATCTTTGTTCATAGTCCCCAAATACTGGATTAACGACGATAACAGTCAGGTTTTTAATGATGTTTTTGCAACCGGAATCGAAGAAAAAATGGGACAGCACGCTAATCCAACCGTAACATTAAGTTTCGGTGAAAACAATAGCTGCCGCGGCTACCTTTTAGGCATTAACCCCCTGGAGCATGAAGGTAAGGGTAATGGTATGGCTCTGATGTTTAATATGATGAATGAAGAGCGATTGGTCACCGGGGTTCATTCAGGTGGATTAATTGCGAATGCTTTTTATAATGCCAGGGATTATGCAAAAGAGAGAGTCCAGGGAGTATCATTTACCAATTCTAAAAAAGGTCGGGTTCCTATTATTGAACATGAAGATGTTAAGCGAGCCCTGTTAAGAGGTAAGGCAATAGTGGAAGCTATCCGGGCTATGACCTATAAATCTTACCTGGATATTGAAATAGCCCATTGGGATCCAGATCCGCAAGAAAGAAAAAAAGCCAGTGATGAACTGGCGGTAAACATTCCTATAATTAAAGGATATAGCAGTGAAATCGGCTGGGATCTAATTGGCACCGAAGCAATACAGATTTATGGTGGTTATGGCTACGTTAGCGATTATCCCTGTGAAAAACTGGCCCGTGATATTAAGATTAATACTCTATACGAAGGTACCACTTATATACAGTCTATGGATTTAATTGGCCGCAAATGGGCCATGGAAAAAGGCGCGGTATTTTCACGCTGGATACAGGCAATTAAAGATTTTTGTGAAATTAATATTAACACTCCTGGATGGGAAAGAGAGTTTGAACAACTGGGAAAAGCTATTAAATCCTATCAGGAAATTCAGCTGTGTTTGGCTGGTTTTAGTAAGGATAAAAACAAGCTAGGCCTTATACCCACCTATGCCAAACGCATAATGATGGCTACCGCCCAGCTTTATGGTGGTCGCCTGCTTTTGGATCAAGCCCTGTTGGCAGAAAAAAAGATACGGGAACTGGGTCAAGATCACTATGATTTTAAATTTTATCAAGGTAAGATAATGGCCGCTCGCTATTTCCTCCTCAATGTGGTTCCTGAAGTGGCAGGCCTGGCTGAAATTGTCAAACTGGCTGATACTTCCGTACTCGACATAGATATTGAATGTTTTGAGTATTAATGTTGATTCTACTGCGAAAACCCTTATTTGATTGCATATTAGTGAATACGTGGTTAAAATAGATAGTATTTTAATTTTGAATTCTTAATTTTGGTTCCACTGCAAAAACCCCCTAAAACCTTAAAACTAGCAGGATAAATAGCAATGTATATCGAAGTAATAATTAGATAATCAAAGCAAATAAACTGTAATTTAAATTTAAGGTGGTTTTTGCAGTATGTTCAGAAACAATGATGGTCATTTACAAGATGACCTATTCAATCATTACCATTCCATGAGACCGAGTGTAGCCAAGCTATTAAATAGAACCTGGGCACCGATCTTTTATGAACAAGTATTTTGTAAAATTAATGAAGATCTTTTTGCCCCCATGTATAGCCTTGATACTGGTAGGCCCAATACTCCAGTAAACATCTTGATGTCGCTTGAAATCTTTAAACACATGTTTGGCTATAGCGACCAGGAACTATTAGAGCAGTTTTACTTCAACTTCCAGGTTAACTATGCCATAGGAATAAGAAACCTGGGGGAAGTTTACCTAGCCGAACGCACACTTTATGAATTCAGGGAAAGGGTTTATAACTACATTGTAGAGCATCCAGAAGAGGATGATGTCATCTTTAAGCAATTTGAAATCCTTACTCAGAACTTTATTGATCAGGCTGAAATAAAGACCGATGAACAGCGTATGGATTCAACCCTAATAACTCCTAATATCAAAAAGGCTGGTCGGCTTTCCCTGGCTCATGATTTACTGGCCCAAGCAGTAAAGGTTATCCCGGTTAAGATGCTAAATGACGATTTAAAACAGGTTTTAAAAGATGACTTCAAAACCGATTTACTTTACAAAACCCGTAATCAGGAACTAGACAGCAGATT
>JAAYCQ010000133.1 GCA_012729715.1 Syntrophomonadaceae bacterium | reverse complement strand
TGCTCTACCAGACCATGGTCAACTATATCATCAATGTAGAGCACGGCTACTGGAGTACGGGTTCGTTTTCCAACTATAGTTTTTTTTATCACCAGACGGGGAGTGCGCAGGTGGCGCCTAACCATGGAAATGTTTATATCCAGGTTTTCAATGAAACCTTCACGAGGGCCACGTATGGCCTTTTCCGAGGGAGGTTCTTCGATAGAGCGAAGCTTACCACCATGAATATCGATTATAACAGCTTCCTGAATACTCTCAAAAACTAAGACCAGCATACCGTCGAATATGCTGTGGGTCATGACTGCGAAACTGTCGGTTTTACGCAATTGCCCCACACTAATGGAGGTACGTACTATTAAATCCACCTGGTCGGTATTATTTAATTCACCTGACTCCCAACCTCCGCTGTGCATCATCAATGGCTTAAATACGTGTTCATTTAATTTATCATCATCAACAACGGCATTAAAATAAAAGGCACAGGCCTGCAGTTTCATCTCACTGTCCAGATAGAAAGGCCGGGCAACAAGGTCATGGTTTTTCTCAACATAAGGACGCAGCAGGGCCATCTTATCATCATAACCCGGCGGCAGCGAGATATCCGGTATACCTTTGGTATCGTGACCGCCTTGAGGCTGGGCTTCCTCACCCCGGCGTGGAATTTTACGCATAACATTACTCCAGTTAAAAAATACTTGTGGGTATATTTTTAACCAGAGCATGGTTTTATATCCGTAAAAAAACAACTGGGGGAAGAATTCGGGGACACAGGGGGACGTTTTCGGTGTGTCATTTCAAAGAAATGACACACCGAAAACGTCCCCCTGTGTCCCCTCCATTATTAATACACTATGATGCTAACTAATACCAGCAACGAATGAGTATAGAAAATGAGCGCAATAAAACGTTCCAGGCGCCAGTTAAACAAATATTTAAGTTTAATATCACCCCGGAAAAAGCGTCTCAGGGACAAGCCAAAAGATGTTAGATGGTAAATCTCTACCAAAACGAATACTCCGGTAAATATTAATAAGGCCAGATTCTTTATTACTGCAAATACTAGAACAAAATACAGCAATTCCAGGGAAAATGATAATAAAAGCATCATCCATAGGTGACCCCGGACTTTGCTGCCCTTTTGTACCATCCAGTTAGCCAGGGCCTGCAGTAATTCGCCTTCAAAGCTTTCCGGGTTACCCCTGATTATACGAACAAAATAAAACGAATAAAAAAACAATATGCTCCCGGCAAAAATACCCAGAGTAACGACCAATTATTTCACAACCTTTATACTGATTCTCGGAAGCACGGGGACGGTTCTTTTGCTTCCTTACTGCCTCTATCTTCTTACTTAATATCATACCAGTAAAGTGGTGTAAATAAGAAAAAAAAGATGCTGCTCCTATACAGCATCTTTGCCAACTTTTGCTTAGCCACCCATCAACTGCTAGCCTTCTTAAACTCCATTACCTGTTTAGCCTTCTTTATTTCGTTTACCATAAAAGCGCGGTCGTCGGGACGATGCACATAGTCCAGCTTGTCCACTTTTATTACCAGCAATTCCTCTCCCAGGGAATATTCACGGTAGTTGGATTCATAAAACTGGTTTAAATGATCCCAGTACTCCCTTTCTACTTCCACCTCATCGGGACGGCCGCGCTTGTGAATACGGCGGATGGCTTCGTCGGTATCTACTTTAAGATATACCAGCAGTTTGGGTGGTACCACGTGTTCCAGCATAGTCTCCAACAGGTTATTGTATACGGCATATTCCTCTGGTTTCAGGTAGCCGTATTCCAGGTACATGCGGGCAAAAATCCGGTCGGAATATATGGAACGATCCATTACTGCCTGTCCCACTCTCATAGCCTGGCGGTACTGCTTGAAGCGGTTGGTTAAGAAATTGGTCTGCATGGGAAATGCCCACTTGGCCCGGTCATGGAAAAATTTATTTAGCAAACGGTTTTCATCTTCAAACATTTCACTAAACGGTTTAAGGCCGAATTCTTCGGATATAATCCTTACCAAACTGGACTTGCCAACTCCGGTAACCCCATCTACAACAACTTCCACCCCTTTTGCCTGTTCCACTTTCCCTTCTCCTTTCACAAATAAACCACATACCCTTATTGTATTACTTCTAGTTTTATACAGAAATTCCTACCTGCTGCAGCTCATTATTCCCCATCGGCCTCTAAGTCAGGGGGACGGTTCTTTTGACTCATTCTCCATCAGTCTCCAATATTTGATATGACGAGCGCACCACAGTACGCAGGCGGACTTTTCCTCCCCATAGCTGGGCCAGGTGTTTCAAGGTCTGGTGGGCATATTCCAACTGCAGTTCCCGACCATCCCATTCATGGTCCAGCATCAGCAGGCTGTTTTTAGCCCCTACCTCCACTACCTTTATAACTGGTATTGATTGTATACCAACATTAAAGGCCAGAGCATTGCGAATTTCCTTCCATCCTTCATCATCAGCAATCTCTTTTATATAATAGTCTCGCCCTCTTTTCTTAAAGGATAAGAGGTTTAGTTCCTGACATAGCTCTACATCCAGGTAGCGTCGCAAAAAGGAGGAATCTCTTTCCTGTTCCCGTACAGCAAAAATATCCTGTCCTTCCTGATCCAGTTTGGTGAAAATTTTAAAACCCAGATGATAGGGATTGAGCCTGCCTTCAAATGGACTAACTACCTGGTTATGACGTTTAAGAAACTCCAGATGTAATTCCTGAGGCAGGTCCATATTATTTAAAATCCGGTAATGCCAGTAACTGGCCCAGCCCTCGTTCATAATTTTAGTCTCCACCTGGGGTAAAAAATAGAGACTTTCCCGCCGAACTATATTTAAAATATCCTTTTCCCACTCACTTAAATGAGCATACCGCATTAAAAAGAGCAGCAAATCTTCTTCTGGTTTCAGGGGTATACGGTTTAAATCCGGTTCGGTTTTTTCAACTTTTTCCTGCAGCAGGGGGTGTTCGCTGCCACTCGGGGAAGTATACTCGTCAATAATTTTTTGCTTTACTTCTTCCGGGGTCAGGTGTTTCTCCCCGACGGTGCGGTAAATCTGGAAACGCAGGGCATGAGCAGCATTTAACACCCGTTCCACCCGGGTGTACCCTATGCTGGGGTCTTGTATGTATTCACTTATGCGGCGGGCATGGGATTTAAACATTTCCAGGGCATATTCAGCCCGGGTTCCGGTCTTAAAAAGGCGATTATTTTTAAAAAAGTCATTATGTCCATAAACGTGGGCCATGGTAAGAATCTGTAAAAGCAGGGTGTTATCCTTCATCAGGTAGGCCAGGCAGGGATTGGAGTTTATGACCATCTCATAAGGTAAACCAGTCAGGTTATAGCGATAAAAGGTTTTTTTACGCTCATAAGCTTTACCGAAGCTCCAGTGGGGGTAACGTACCGGCATGCCGGCATAAGCTTCGTAGCCCAGCATATCCTCATAGCTGCAGATTTCAAACTCCTGGGGATATGTATTAAGGCCTGCATCTAAAACCATTTCCTCAATGCAAGAGTTATATTGCAGCAAGTCATTCGTACTGTAATCACTACCCATACTAGCCCTCCTTTTCCGCTACCTTCAATAACTTTTTAAAGGCCGGCCAAATGTCTTCTTTAGTATCGATGGAAACCGTTATAAAATTCTCAGCTTTTATTACATCAAATTCATCGGCCATGGTACTGTCAGCTTTCCAGGTAGATTTTATCTCTCCATAACCAAAGAGATTGCAGACCTCACACAGTTGCCGGGCCTTTTCTACTGCTTTTTCAATATCTTCCGGCCAGTTATCACCATCACTGCAGTGAAAAGCATATACATTCCATACCTCCGGGTTGTAGCGTTCCTCAATGATTTCCAGAGCCTTCTCATAACCGCTGCTAATCATAGTGCCTCCGGATTCCCCCCGGTGGAAAAAATCATCTTCGTTAACTTCCAGAGCGGTGGTGGTATGGTTAATAAATACCAGCTCCACATTTATATAGCGATAGTTGACAAATTGGTAGAGCAGGAAAAAGAAGCTGCGGGCCAGGTATTTTTTGTTAAGATACATGGAGCCCGAATTATCCATAATACAAATGACTACCGCATTTGATTCCGGGCGCATTTCCTCCCGGATGCGCTGGTAGCGCAAATCCTCCTCCCGAAAGGGAAATCTCTCTATTTCGCTATCCTGGCCCACATCCTGCAAGGTCTTTTCCATGGATTTTTTTCGTTTGATTCTCTCCATCACGGAGCGCTTTTTGGCCAGGCGGGGAGGTATGCCCTTCCGTTGTATTCCCCGGCGCTTATGGCTTTTGTCACTCAAAATATAGGCAAATTTTTTTCTTTCCATAAAGGGCAAATCCAAGTCTTCGAATAAATACTGTACCAGCTCTTCCAGAGTGACATCAGTTTCGTAGTAATCCTCACCCTCAATATTTCCTGCCCCTTCACCACTACCGGCTCCGCTTTGCTCCCCTTTGCCGGTACCAATTTTATCGCCCCGCTTTTCCTTGCCGCTGCCGGAGGCGACCTGTTCATGGTTATCGCCGTAAATAAACTGATATTCCTTAATACCGCGTACTGGTATTTTTACCATCTTATCCTTACTCTTACCAATAATACTTTCCTCAGCAATAATACTGCCCAGGTTCTTTTTTATGGACTCTTCCAGGAGTTGACGATGACGGCGCCTATCTTCAGCGCTCCGGTCCCGCCCCCCACTCTCATATTCACGAAAAATAGCCATGAATAACCCCCCGTAGGTTAAATAGACGCGGATTCCGCGGATTAGGCAGGATTCACGCGGATTTTTTAGACACTGCAGTTGTGAACACAAATGAACGCAGCACCGCTTAGTATCGGACAAGAATAATTCTTAATTTTTAATTCTCAATTCTTAATTCATTTTCTAGTCTTTCCACAGGTTATTGGCGGCGTAGCGCAGGATTACGTTGCAGCAGTGGTCGCAGTAGCCGTTGCGTTTCATTTCCTCCACCATGTCATTATATTTCTGGTTTTGCTCCTCATCCCGTACCCGGGCCTGGGTTACTACCCGGGATAATTCTTTTACTGAAGCTATCAGTTTCTTCTCTATCGCCTCCCGCAGGGGTTCGTAACTGTCAAATTGAATTTTCCGCTTATTACGCAGCAAGGAAAACATGTAGGCGGTGATATCGTGGCGGAATCCTTTGGCAGCGCTTCCGGTCAAGCCAATACCAGCTTCAATTGACTCCATAAAAGCCTCATCCGGTTCCAGTTCCTCACCGGTATTGGCATCTTTTAATTTTACTTTGTTGACAAAAGCCTCGGCATGGTCAATGTAATTGTTAAACAGGGTCTCAGCCTGCTCCCGGTAGCCATGGATAAATGCCCGGGTAACCTCTTTTTCTAAAATACGATGGTATTCTTTCTTAATGGTATCCTGCAGATAAGTGAGCCACTGCTTCTTCTCATCATCACTGGCATCAGTCGATTTAACTGCCTTTATAAGTGATTCCAGAACCGTGATAGGATTGATGCAATCATGTTCAGATTCAGACAGGGTATTGTCTATGGCTTTCATAATAAAACGGGTCGATATACCGGTGAACCCTTCCCGGGAAGCTTCATCCCTCAGTTCCTGGATATCAACTTTTTTGGTGGAATCCTTCTGTACTATTTCCTCCCCGTTATAAATATGCATCTTACTTATAATATCAACCTTGGTAGATGGGGTGAGCCGACTGATAATAGCAAACATTGATGCTATCTCCAGGGTGTGCGGAGCTATATGGGCTTTAAAATTGCTCTTTTTAAGTATCTTCTGATATATTTTTACTTCCTGGTCTAATTCCAGGCAGTAAGGTACTTCTATCTTAACAATACGGTCCAATATGGCTTCATTGGTGTGATCAGATTTGAATTTATTCCACTCGGCCTCGTTGGAATGGGCCAAAATTATTCCATCAAAATAAATCATGGGCCCCTTCCCTGGTGAAGGAATGGATTTTTCCTGGGTGGCAGTCAAAATAGTATGCAGGTATTCAACGTCATTTTTAAAGATTTCTATAAACTCAACGATCCCACGGTTACCCGCATTAAAAGCGCCGTTTAAAGATAGTACCCGGGGATCATCTTCAGGATAAAGGTCCATTTTGGATATATCTACCGACCCTACCAGTACCGAGGCATCCTGATTATTGGGGTCGACCGGGGGTACTACAGCAATACCTTTACGGCCCCGGATGGAGAAATCACTGATAACTACTGGGAAATCTTCATATTTACCCTGGTAATCGTTAATTAAACGGTAGCGACAAATGGGGCAGAGTTCCCCTTCAATTTTTACCCCCAACAAATCTTCAAAACGGGGCCTCAAATGCTTTGGTATCAGGTGCAGGGGCTCTTCCCGCATGGGACAGCCTTTCAGAGCATATACAGGGGTGCTGGCCTCCAATGCCCTTTTCAGGCTCTCCATTAATGAGGATTTTCCCGAACCTACTGGTCCCACCAGATAAAGCACCTGCCGGGATTCCTCCCCCCGCATGGCGGCAGAATGGAAATATCTTACTATTTCCATTATTATGTGATCAATCCCATAAAACTCATCTTCAAAAAACTTATATTTTCTGATGGTATCGTTGCCGTATATCCTTCTTAAGCGGGGGTAGTCCTCGGTCTTAATTATTTCCAGACCTGATTGCATGATGATATTGTGCATGCGTTCGTGGGATAATGCCGGGACATCAGGATTCTCTTGTACTATATGCAGATATTCCAGGAAGGTAGCAGCAAACGTCTTTTCCCTCCTGCTCTCCCTGTCGTTTCGGATCAGTGCATTAAAGTCATAGGTCATGGGAAACCTCCTTCCAGAAACCATGAGAAAAGTAACCGTTATATATCTATATATATGCTGAGCTGTGCATATATTGATGCTATCTGTATTAACAATAATTGGGTATAAAAAAGGGAGCCTCAAGGCTCCCAGGAAATTAATAATTAAGAATTAAAAATTAAGGCGAACATGGGGACTGTCCCTGCTGTTTCGCCTGGAACCAAGGAAACAGAGGGACTGTCCCCGTGTTCGCCTGGCTCCCAGGGGAATTACTTATACCGGTGTTTTTTGAGGTAGTATATGTTAATATGATACTGGAGTTGCCGCTTGGCGGTTGGTCACTTTCCCGCGAGGGGGGGTGATGCCATTGATTACATATAGCGAGTTGTTTCAATTCTGCTTAGTAATCATAGGTGTTGTTTCTCTGTTATTGATATACAGAAAATAACACGACCGCCTTTTGAGTAAGGCGGTCTAGTTCGTTTTAGGACCTGCCGCCATCACCAAAGCGGCAACTCCTTTTGTAATTATATGTTAGCATACAGAGAAATATTCGTCAAACAAAGCTCTGGTTAATACAACCGTCACTAAAAATTCTCCTTATCCCAGTTTCTTGTTCATCTCCGCTACTACATCATGGAGGTCGGCGGTGATAATGTAATCAGCCATCTGGTTTATGCTGGCGTTTTCGTCGCTGTTAACTGCTACTATGGTTTTGGCATCCCGGATACCTACGGTAAACTGGACCTGTCCGGATATACCCAGCAATACGGCCAGCTGGGGTTTGCATTTTTTTCCCGACAACCCGATTATCCTTTCCTCGGATAGCCATTTCTTATCTGTGGCTACCGGTTTGGAACAGGCCACTTCCCCGCCCAGCTTTTTGGCCAGTTCTTCTACCGCAGGCAGATCATCCTGGCTGTTTAAACCCTGGCCAACTGCTACCAGCACTTCAGCCGCTTCAATATCTACAGTGTCACCAGCCCGGGATTTAAACTCCAGTACCGCAACTCCTGCCTTTTTCACCTCTACCGCTGCCTCTTCTACTGAGCCTGCTCCAGCTGAGGCTGCAGATTCAAAGGTACGGGGGCGAATGGCAATGACTTTCTTGTCAGCATCAATGTGCTGGGTAGCTACCGTAGCTCCACCCAGAGCGTTACGCTGGCATAGGATTTTATCTCCCTCTATACTTAGTGCCGTTACGTCAGTCAGGCACCCGGCATTCATGGCCTGGGCCAATCTTCCTGCCAGTTCCTTACCCCGACGGTTTGAGGCTAGCAAGACCGTATCCGCACCGACCTTATCAGCTACCTGCTTTACGGCACCTGCTATGGCCCCTACATCAGCCATTACCAAATCATTATTTTTCACTATATATACTTTGACCCCTGCAGACGCCAGAGCCTGGGCTTGTTCATCATTATTTATGACGCATGCACTTACTGCTGTAGAGTTAAGACTGTTGGCTGCGGTCAGCAGTTCCAGGGCCAGTCCCTGATTTTCGCTAAAGATTAAGACTCCTGCCATTTTAACTACCTCCCCACATAGCCTTCAGTAGTCAAAGCCTGGATAAGTTCATCCACGCTCTTTACCACTACCCGTTTACGTTCTGTTTCCGGAGCCAGGTTGCTTGTGGTAATTACCATAGCTTTACCGGCTTCAACCTCCAGTTCGTCTAGCTCCAAAACCTCTTTGGGCTTTTTCCCCGCCTTTAATATCTGGGTTACGGAAGGAATGCGGGGTTCGTTAATATCAGCCAGTACAGCAATTACTGCAGGCAAATCAACCTGCACTATTTCTTCACCGTCTTCCAGGGAACGGGTTACAACTGCCTGATTACCCTTAATTTCAATACTGCTGGCAAATGATACCTGGGGCAGGTTCAGTATTTCGGCTACCCGTGAACCTACCTGACCGGAATAATTATCGCCGCTGCCTTCACCGAACAGTATCAGAGAAGGTTCCTCCATTTGTTTAATAGAAGCCGCCAGAACATTGGCTATTACACTGCTTTCTGCCCGGTCCAGGCTGTCATCTATTACCAAAAAGGCTTCATCCGCACCTGCAGCCAGGGCCTCTTTAACTGTATCTTCTATGTTTTCGTTGCCTGCCAACAAAACTGTAACTTTACCCCCCAGCTCATCCCTCAAGTTTACCCCGGCTTCCAGACCGTTCTTATCAATGTTGCCCAGGGTCAAGGGCACATCATCCAGGATCGGCTGCCGGTTTCTGATTCTGATTTGCTGCAGGTCAGGTATCTGTTTCATGGCCACCACAATATTCATCAACCAAACCTCCCTCGTTAATATAGATAATCGATTTATTGGACACTGAAGAACACTGATTTAATATAACAACACTGAATCTTTTTAAAATATAATTATGATTCTATTGTAAAAGCCCCTATTTGAGTAATCTGCGTAAATCAGCGTCAAAAAAGATGGAATCAAAAAATTCAGTGTCCTTCATAGTGTTCAGTGTCTTCAGTGTCTATTATTACCCAAAGCGGAATTGGACACCGGCGCCCCCGGTGGGGTAGTTCCATTCCAGGACCTCGGTGCCGCAGGCTATGCGGCAGGTTCCGCACTCCAGACACCCGTCTATAGTTAGTTCCACCTCACCGCTATCATTCTCAGCATATAAGCCGGCCGGGCAGACCAGCACTGCTGCTTTCAAGCGGGGATCCTTCTCCATGCCAGGCTTAATCCGGATATGAGGTTCGCTGTCGTGTTTAAAAACATCCAGTCCCAACTTGGCTTTCAGTCCGCTTAGTTCACTCATATCTTCATCACCTTTCTCATATCCCCGGCCATGGACCACATCTCTTTCAGGGTCAGATATTTCTTAATAGTTGGGTAGAGCCGGCCTTTAGGACCTGCCGGTACCTCGTAAACATCCTTCATTATATTACCCAGCAGTTCCGGGTAATGTTTAAAGAACCTGGGGCTGTCAAGCACTGCCGGGGCTTCCTTAAATGCAGCAAAATCCTTCATTATAAAACTATCATTGAGCAGTTTCTCATATCCGGAAAGGCTGCCGGCAGTAAAATCCTCTTTTTCTTTGGCCTGCAGCACCGCCTGGGCAGCATAGTAACCGGAGGCCAGGGCATATTCCATTCCTCTTACCGTAACCCCGATATTCATGGCCAGTCCGGCCGCATCCCCGGCCAGCAATATGCCATTGCCATACAGCTTGCCAATGGCCTTCAGGCCCCCTTCAGGTATAACATGAGCCGAATACTCCACGCTTTCCCCGCCTTTAATTAAACGGGCAATTTCCGGACGCTGTTTAAACTCATCCAGCAGAATTGGAGCCTGTACTGCCGGCGAACCTTCCATCAGGTCCTTAATGCCGACTACTATACCCAGGCTCAGGCTATCCTTATTGGTGTAGAGGAACCCGCCGCCAAATTTACCCCGGGTAACTTCGCCCATAAATAGACGGGCGGCCCCCTCATTACCTTCCAACCCAAAACGTTCTTCTATCAGGGTAGAGTCCAGTTCGATAACTTCTTTAAAACCTACGGCGTAATCATGGGGATTACCCGGTTTACGCAAACCTGCTTTTTCGGCCAGCAAAGATAGTACCCCATCACAGGCAATAACCACGTCAGCTCTTAGCTCATCGCCTCCGGCCCATACTCCTACTACCTGGTCATTTTCAATTATTACATCATCAACCCGGCTTTTACTTACCAGCATAGCCCCTTTGCGTTCAGCCTGTTTGGCAAACCAGCGGTCGAATTTGGCCCGTAGAATACTGTAACTCTGATATGGTTCCTGGCTTAACTCACTGCCGCAATACTCTACATTAATTGAACGCTCACCCGCCATGATACTGGCACCTTCCCGGGTGATAAACCTTTCCAGCGGGGCTTTTTTCCATAAATCTGGGAAAAGCTCGCGTACCGGGTTAACATACAGGCGGCCTCCGGTAACATTTTTAGCCCCGGGGTAATCGCCTTTTTCAATCAGTAGCACTTCTACCCCTTCCTGGGCCAGGGTATAGGCTGCCGCCAGACCTGCCAGGCCTGCTCCTGCAATAATTACATCAAACTTCTCCATCCCGGTTGGCACCTCCCTGCCGTTTCTTTATGCCCAGGTTTAATTAATCAGCCAGAGTTAGCCCGGCCACTATCATCTTCTGCATGTCGGCCACACCTTCAATTTGCGGTCCAATAATGGTATCCCGATATAGACGGGAAATCTTGTAGTCGTTCATCAAACCATAGGAGCCGTGAATGTCCATGGCCAAACGGGTTACTTCAAATGCAGTTTCGCAGACGAAAGTCTTGGTTAAGGCAGCTTCCTTGGCAAACTGCCTGGGGTCCTTAACGTTGTTGGCCAGATAACCTAAACGATAGGTTAACCAGCGCGCTGCTTCGTATTTAATCGCCATATCGGCAATTTTCAGCTGGACAGATTGGAATCGGGAAATAGGTTTATCACGATGCATTTTCTCTTTGGCGTATTTAAGGCCTTCTTCATAAGCGGCCAGCATGCCACCCAGAGCCGTAGAGCTAACCCCTACCTTACCGAAAGAGATGCCCAGCTGTAAAATAGGATAACCCATGCCTGGCCCGGCCAGTAGATTTTCCGCCGGAACCCTGACATCCTTCAGGTAAACGTCCAGCAGCATGCCGCCATGCATGCCCATTTTATCCCAGGGTTCGGAGATGGAATAGCCTTCACAGCCCTTGTCTATTATAAAGCCGGAAGGTTTGCCACTTTCATCATCACGGGCGAAAAGAATAATGGCACCCGGCCAGTTGGCATTGGATATAAAGCGTTTAGTACCATTAATAATATAATGGTCACCATCTTTTACTGCGGTGGTAGTAATCTGTTTAGGGTCGGAACCAGTTCCCGGCTCAGTAAAGGCAAAGGATACTATATGTTTGCCTTTACATCCTGGGACCATATATTTTTGTTTTTGTTCTTCGTTGCCGAATACGGAAATGGCACTTAACCCCAGCGAATGGGCCGACAAGGTCATGGCTATTCCTCCGGAAACCCGGCCAATCTGTTCCATGGCCAGGACATAACCATCATAGCCTCCGCCGGCGCCGCCGTATTCCTCAGGAAAGGGAATACCAAAAAGGTCCAACTCGGCCAAACCTTCCAGAATATCGTCCGGTATCTTATTCTCCCGATCAATCTGTTCCGCTACTGGCTCAATATATTTCTCAGCGAAGTCTCGAGCCATTCTCTGAATTAGAAGCTGCTCTTTACTCAAATTAAAATCCATTACCTGCACCTCCATGTTAGTTGTGAAAATTACTTCACCATTAAACTTTAAGTTAAAGTAATAATTCTATATTAATTATATTTTCCCTGCATACATTTGGCAATGAGATTATTTTGATACGGAAATATTTTGAAATGAAATAAACTGTGCGAGGTGGATATTCAGGGGTTAGGATGCGGTCAGGGGTATTAGGTGTGCAATACATTAATTGTAGGAACAAACCCATGTGTTCGCCCGCGGTGTTGCCTCGAACAGATGGGTGGTAATAAACGGACAGGTATCTGCCAAACCATGGGCATACCCACGGGTAGGCATAGCTGTAAGATTATGTCATGTAAAAATATTATCCCATGTAGATTAGTTGCCCATGTTTTAAAATTTCGGTTAGAAAACCGCTTGGATCCGCCTTATCTTCCAGTAAAACAGGTTCAATTCTATCATCAATATTTCTTCTTAATCGATAAAGCATAGAAGCTATTTCTAAATAATCACCGTGCACCTCATCAACTATTACAGCAATATCTATATCACTTTCTTCATTCCAATTGCCATTAACATAGGATCCATACAATAAAATTCTTTGGGGTTTGAATTCTTTACTGACTAATTCTGCATATTTAGTTGCCTTCTCTAGAACCTGGCTTTTATCCATGTAAATAACACCTCCGTTTTATGCAATATTGTAACGCATCTCTCCTTAGTCAACGATTCTAGAAGTTTATCTTTAGCAGTAGGATATCTTGCTTCAATATTTAACGGCTCAAGTAAATCAAGGGTGTCTTTATGTTCATCGGAATTCGCTTCATAGTATACGACAATAACCATGTAGGAGACCGTGGGTCTGGTCGGATAAATTCTAATACCACAACAACGGTGGTTTCCAAAAAAATAAGGGCCGAAGCCCTTTTAGTTTATGTTAATGTTACTGTTACTGTCCTACAACCAGGCGGGAGAGGTCCAGGGGGTCAACCTGATGGCCGTCTTTAAACACCCGCATGTTGCCGCCGGATATATCATCTATCAGGGTAATTTGCCCGTCAACACGGCCAAATTCAAATTTTATATCATAAAGTTCCAGTCCCCGGGTGGCCAGGTCATCTTTGACTATTCCGGCAATTTTTCTGGTCATTTCTTTTACCAGGGCGCACTCTTCCATGGTCAATAGTTCTAATTGTTCCAGGGCTTCATCAACGATCAGGGGATCGCCCCGGTCATCATCTTTCAGGGTAATCTCTACCAGACTGTTTAGCGGTTGTTCCTTCTTAGCATATTTTCCGTAGCGGCGTAGGAAGCTCCCATAAGCTTTGAAACGACAGATTATCTCCAGGCCTTCCCCAAACGGTTGGGCCGGTTTAACGGTCATGGTATTTTCGTCAATATTGGCATCTATATAATGGGTGCGAATCCCTGCTTTATTTAGCATTTCGAAATAATAACGGGACATTAACAGCGAAGCTTTACCCATACCTTCCACTTCGCCCATTATAGAATTGGCTCCCGGGTCAATCTGTCCATTTTCCCCGGTTACGTCATCTTTTAATTTTAACAAGTAGTTACCATCCTCAAGCTCATACACACTTTTAGTTTTACCTTCATATACATGCCTCATATACCAATCCTCCATCATTACATTAGAAAACATACACTGCTACCTATCCAAAGGGTGAATCCCGTCGTATATAATACTGCCTACTCCGGGCGAACACATGGGTTCGCCCCTATAATACTGATGCAGCCGTTCTCCTGTGCGTTTTTATGGTTAATTCCGGGCGAACACGGGGACAGTCCCTCTGTTTCCTTGGTTCCAGGCGTAACAGCAGGGACAGTCCCCATGTTCGCCAATAATTTTCTTTTTTATTATTCTGCGTCCTTCCGCGTCCTTAGTTTACTGCTACTGCCTGCTTACTTCTCAGAGCAGTGATGGCTTTTTCCAAACCATCGACCGTCAGCGGTTCCATGGGGAAGATTTCTGATATTTTTCTAATAGTAAAGGCCCCATCCATCCAGTCCCAATAATTCCGGGGGATAGGGTTAAGCCAGGCAGAATATTCAAAGTGCTGGCGTATGCGCCGAAGCCATTCTATTCCTGGCTTATCATTGTGCAAATCCCAATCTATTATTCCTCCCGCTCGCATCAGCTCATAGGGCGCCATACTGGCATCTCCTACTATTATTACCCGGTAATCGGGGCTATATGTCCGCAGGATATATTCGGTGTCGGTATAATCATTTTGTCTGCAGGTGGAATCATGGTAAAGCCAATCATAGATACAATTATGAAAATAAAATGTCTGCATATCTTTAAAATGATTGGAACGATTAACGGCGGTAAATAACTGGTTACAGAGACGGCTATAGGTGAGCATGGAGCCACCTGCATCCATTAACAACAATACTTTTATAGCATTATCCCGGGGCCGCTCCCAGACCAATTCCAGACGCCCTGCGTTATCACAAGTTTTATTAACCGTAGCATCCAAATCCAGCTCCGTCTCGGGGCCCTCCAGGCGGCTGGTAAACTGACGCAGCTTGCGCAAGGCTACCTGGAATTGCCTCACCCCAAGGGTTTCATCAGTACGAAATTCCTGAAAACGGCGCATTCCGGCCACCTTAACTGCAGACAGGTTACGGGACTGTCCCCCTATGCGAATACCCCCGGGATGATACCCGGAATGACCAAAAGGCGAAGTCCCCCCGGTACCAATCCAGCGATTGCCGCCATGATGCTCTTCGTCCTGTTCCGCCAGTCTTTCCTCCAGCATGCGCTTTAACTCATCCAGGTCCAACTGCTGGTGGTTACGCCTCATTTCATCAGTAATCTCCAGTTCCGGCAGCTCTTTATTAAGCCAGTCCCAGATTTTGTCCGGTAGCCCTTCCGGGGTTTCAATGTCACCGAAAAAAGCAGCAAAAGCCATATCAAAACGGTCATAGTGAGCTTCGGTCTTAATTAATACCGCCCGGCTTAAATAATAAAATCCGGTCAGGCTGGACCCGGCCATGCCGGCCTCCAGGGCTTCCAGCAAGGCCTGCCATTCGTTCATGGAAACAGGAACACCGAAGTTTTTTAAGGTATAAAAAAATTTGGTAAACATAGGATTACCTCCCGAATAGCGCAAAGCATAAAGTCAAAGAGGCGCAAAACCGCGCCTCCCTTCTTCTATTAATAACGATAGCGGTTCAAAGATGAATTGACATAATTGGGGCTGCGGGTCTGGGTCTTGCCATGAAGCTGACTTAACAAGGTATCCAAATCCTCGTTTTTCTTTAGCAGAACTCCCAGGAAGGGTAAATCCTGTTTAATGCGGTTGGGATTAATACCTCCCACCACCAGGGCTTGCAACCAGTCAATCAGCTCGCTGGTACTGGGTTTTTTCTGTATGTTAGGGACATTGCGCAGCATATAGAAAGTCTCCATGGCCTGCTCCAACAAACGTTTTTCCAGATTAGGATGATGTACCTTGATAATCGTTTCCATACCTTCAGGATCGGGAAACTCTATATAGTGGAAAATGCAACGGCGCAAAAAGGCATCGGGCAGTTCTTTTTCGGCATTACTGGTAATAACTACGATAGGCCGCTGAACCGCTGCAATCGTTTCTTTAGTTTCGGGAATGTAAAAACTCATCTGGTCTAACTCCCAAAGCAGGTCATTGGGGAATTCCAGATCGGCTTTATCAATCTCATCTATTAGCAGTATCACCGGTTCGGAAGAGGTAAAGGCTTCACCCAGTTTGCCCAGCTTAATGTATTTTTTAATATTGGCTACATCACCTTCACCAAACTGGCTGTCATATAGTCTTTGGACAGTATCATATACATAAAGCCCCTCCTGGGCTTTGGTAGTGGATTTTATATTCCAGATAATAAGCTCCTTATCCAGAGAATCCGCAATACTCTGGGCCAGCATGGTTTTACCCGTACCCGGTTCTCCCTTAATTAAGAGCGGTTTTTGCAGTGCAATTGCAATATTTACAGAATTTCTTAAATTATCTGATACTATGTAATCCTCAGACCCGCGGTAGCCGGTACTGGCCTCATAGCGTCTTGCTTTCTTACTCATTTTTTCTATTCCCCCATTAAATATATGTATTGCCTTATTTACCTCGAATAGTACCAGAAAACCGTATTCCCGTCAATCGTACCGGTTATCCATAGCCGCCGACTTTCCTGCCAGGTATCCGGTAGAAAAGGCGGCTTGCAGATTAAAACCTCCAGTGTAACCATCCACATCAAGTATTTCCCCGGCAAAATATAAACCTTTTACTAACCGGGACTCCATGGTCTTAGGGTTAATTTCTTTAACATCCACTCCTCCGGCAGTAACTATGGCTTCGCCAATGGGACGAGTGGCGGTGACGGTAATTTCCAGGTTCTTTAACAGCTGCAGCAATTTCCTGCGCTCTGTCCGGGTCACCTGATGGCTTTCCTTATTTTCATCTATGCCGCTTAAATCCACTATAACCGGGATTAATTTTTTCGGTAAAAGGCGATCCAATGAGTTTTTAAATTGACGCCGGGAATAGGTTTCTAAATCACGCTGCAAACGCTCATCCAGTTTCTCCTCACTTAAGGCTGGTTTCAGGTCTATAGACAGCCGTACAGTTTCCTGCCGGCGATATAATACTTCTCCGATATCCCGGCTCATGCTCAAAATAATTGGTCCTGATACCCCAAAATGGGTAAAAAGCATTTCCCCAAATTCCTGATTAATATGGCTGCCGTCGGACCGGTAGGCAGCAGCCGCTACATTCTTCAGGCTTAAACCCTGCAGTTTCTTAACCCATTCTTCCCCGGCTACCAGCGGTACCAATCCAGGGCGGGGCGGGATTATGCGATGCCCTGCAGCTCGGGCCCAATCATATCCATCTCCGGTGGACCCAGTACCCGGGTAGGACATCCCTCCGGTAGTAATGATAGCTGATTCACAGGGAATAACTTCTCCCTCTACCTTAATTCCTTTAACCTGGGAAGTTTCTATTTCCATACCCTGAACTCGACGCTTACAAATAATTTCCACGCCGTTATCCAGCATATTCCGGTAAAGAACGGCTACCACGTCCTCTGCCCGTCCACTGGCCGGAAAAACCCGCTGGCCCCGTTCAATAACAGTTGCTAACCCCCGTTTATTAAAAAAACTAATTAAATCCTGATTGGAAAACTGGTTCAGGGCGCTGTAGAGAAAACGTCCATTCCCAGCATAGCCGGACATAAAGACCTCCCCCTCCAGAGCCGATGTAATATTGCAGCGACCCTTTCCAGTTAGCTTAAGCTTCTTTCCCACTTGCTCCTTCTTCTCCAGCAGGGTTACCCGCGCTCCATTCTCAGCCGCAACTGCTGCTGCCATCATCCCCGCCGGCCCCGCCCCGACTACTATCACTCCTGGCATACACTATCCTCCCAAATACATAAATTGGGCATTAATTAATTGTCTACCCTGTTCTCTTCTGTTACAATCTTATTTGTAATGGTAAGAGAAACGGAGGTATTTGTATATTGTCTAAACCGGTCAAAAGTGGAGTTCCGAAATCATTATTTGTCCTTATTATCGTTATTCTGGCCTCTATGTTTTATTATGCCGCATATAGAGACTATTCTAACCCCGAGGTTGTGGCGAAGAGTTTTTATAGTGCCTATTTTAAGAGCGACTATGATACTATGGCTCAAAACCTCAGCGTATTCTGGGGAGTTCAGTTTATGCCCCAGTATATGATAATGTCTCCCGACGAATTAATTGAAAAACGTCCTGCTATTGAGGCAAGCATGACCGATTTTATCACCCGGATGGAATCGGAAAATAAGGTCCCGGCCAATATGAGCATTAAGATATTACCTAAATATACCCAGCGAGCCGATAATACTGCTCTGGTAGTTTATGAATTCAGGGAGAAAAATAAATCTATGGCTATGGAGATGGCACTAATGGTAAAGGAAAATAATCGCATGCGCATTTTTCAGATGATGCCGGCAGACCAGGCCCAACTGGATCAGTTGACTGGACATGACATAGCCGCCATTGAGGAGAGCTTTAAAGAAATGCTGGGGCAATAAAATAAAATAGGGGGCATAAATGCCCCCCTATTTATTTTCGCATTAACTACCCCTGTTCCAGGTGCAATTCATTGCCTACGGTATAAAAAACCTTGCCGCCAGCAGGAACTTCCACCCGATCAGGTAAGATGCAGCCTTCGGCCACCACAGCTCCTGGATTAAGCTTAACTCCCTGGCCCAGGGTACTACCGGAGCCTATTACCGCTTCTTTAATAATGGTTTTATCCCCTATTGCGGTATTTTCCCAGACCACCGAGTTGCTTATGTAGGCATTATTACCAATATGACATCCGGATCCGATTACCACATTACCTTCAAATCTGACGTTGTTACCACAGGTTACACCTTCTCCCAGGAGTACCCGAGAACCTTCGGCAGTTTTAATAATCTTCCCGGCGGTATTAGTTTTAACCCGCTGTTGCAGTATGTCACTATGGGCCTGGCAGTAGGTAGAAATGTTACCTACATCACACCAGTAGTCTTTTACCGGTACGCCATAAAAAGGTGCCCCCATTTTGACTAGATGGGGAAATACCTGTTTACCAAAATCGTAAAACTGCCGGGTCGGTATGTATTTAAAAATCTCCGGTTCGAAAACATAAATTCCGGTGTTGGCATTATGACTTAAGGCTTCCTCAGGCCGGGGTTTCTCCTGAAACCTTTTAATTTTACCGTCTTCGTCAGTAATTACTACCCCGAAATGCTCAACTTCGTCAACCTCTTTGAGGGCTATACTGGCCAGGGCTCCTTGCTTACGGTGGGCTGCCAGCAGCTGTCCCAGGTCGATATCAGTCAGGGCGTCCCCGCTTATAACTACAAAAGTGTCCTCCAAAAACCATTCACAATTCTTAACCCCGCCGGCAGTTCCCATAAGCTCATCTTCCTGGGAATAAGTCATGGAAACGTCAAATTCACTGCCATCCCCAAAATATGAACTGATATTATCGGCATGGTAGTGGAGATTGCAGATTAAATCATCATAACCATGAGTATGAAGAAGGGTAACTATACTCTCCATCAAAGGCACATTGGCCATTGGTATCATAGGTTTAGGAACCCGGGTGGTCAAGGGCATAAGCCTGGACCCTACCCCGGCTGCCATTATCATTGCCTTCATAAATCATACGCCCCCCTGTTGCTTAATCAGACGCAGCTAATTTTTAACCGGTCGGGCAGACACATGGGTCTGCCCCTACAATCTCTCGCGACTAACCCCTTACTGATTCGGAACGACACAGGGGTCGTTCCCTACAAATTGTCGAGATCATAGAGAAGATATTGGTATTTCCAGAATACTATGTTGCGCATCTTCTTATTAATATACACCAGGAAAGCCTTAACGGCAATTTATTACTATTTACCCAAATGCTTTTTTAACAGGTGGAAGTTAATGCTGTCAACTATAGCCTGCCAGGAGGCTTCAATAATATTTTCCGATACTCCTACGGTACTCCACTTGTCACTCTGATCAGCCGAGTCTATTAATACCCTGACCTTGGCGGCAGTGCCATCATTGCCGTTTAAAACCCTGACCTTGTAATCACTCAGGTGCATTTCTGCAATTTCCGGGTAAACCTCATTCAGGGCTTTACGTAGTGAATTATCTAGAGCGTTGACCGGTCCCTCGCCTTCGGCAGCAGTATGAACGGTATTATCGCCTATCTGCATTTTTATCATGGCTTCAGCGCTAAATTCTTCTTCCCCTTCGCTTTTCTCTAAAATAATTTTTAAATTTTTTAATTGGAAGAAGTCCTCATACTGGCCAAAAGCCTTGCGCAGGAAGAGTTCCAGGGAGGCATCCGCCCCTTCAAACTGGAATCCCTGGTTTTCCAATTCTTTGATTTGTTTCATCAGCCGCCGGGTTTCGGCATCATAGGTATTAACATCAATATTTAGTTCTTTAGCCTTATACAACAGGTTGGACAAACCAGAAAGCTCTGATACCAGAACCCGCCGGTGATTTCCCACTTCTTCCGGATTAATATGCTCGTAGGTGAGCGAGTCTTTCAAGAGAGCACTGACATGGATTCCGCCCTTATGGGCAAAGGCTCCATGACCTACGAAAGGCTGGTTGTTATAGTGGGGCATGTTAGCAATTTCACTGACATAATGGGATACCTCGCTAAGGTACTTGAGATTACCAGGTGGCAAACAGCTTAATCCCATTTTCAATTCCAGGTTGGGGATTACTGAACAGATATCACTGTTTCCACAGCGCTCCCCATAACCATTAATAGTTCCCTGAACCTGGCGACATCCATGCTTTACCGCCACCAGCGAATTGCTTACTGCACAGCCGGAATCATTATGGGCATGTATCCCTAGAGGAGTCTGCACCTGGCTCCGTACTTCTTGAACAATTGTTCCAATTTCCCAGGACATGCTGCCTCCATTAGTATCACAGAGTATCAGCCAGTCGGCACCAGCAACGGCAGCAGTTTGCAATACCTGCAGGGCATAGTCCGGGTTGTTTTTAAACCCGTCAAAAAAGTGTTCCGCATCAAAGATTACTTCCAGGCCTTTATCTTTTAAATATGAAATAGTTTCCCGAATCATATTTAAATTTTCTTCCAGCGTTGTTTCCAGAGCCCGCAGGACATGGAAATCCCAGGTCTTACCGACTATAGTAATAGTCCCGGCTCCCGATTCCAACAGGGCTTTAACATTACTATCCTGCTTTACTGTAATTCCCGGTTTACGGGTAGAACCAAAAGCAGCCACCCGGGCATTTTTTAAGCCCAACAGCTGCACCTGTTTAAAAAATTCCAGGTCTTTAGGATTGCTTCCGGGCCAGCCACCCTCAATATAGGATACTCCCAGGTAGTCCAGCTTCTGAGCAATTTTTATCTTATCATCCAGGGAAAAAGAAATCCCTTCTCCCTGGGCCCCATCCCGCAGGGTCGTATCATAAATTAAAACATCCAACTTCTTATCCCCAAGGTTTCAAACCTCCTAAAAACTAATTAGATGCCTATTAATTCGGGGTTCACCGCTTCCAATGTTTCATGTGAAACAATTTGTCTAAAGAGAAACATTTTCTAATTATCCGCCTAAAATATACTCCGCTACCAGGTCGCCAGTTTGGACTGTATTAAGCGGCTTTTTGCCGGGTTCCATAAGATCGGGGGTGCGGTAGCCTTCTTCCAGTACCCGGCGTACCGCCTGCTCGATAGTAACCGCTTCTTCTTCCCTATCAAAGGAATATCTTAACATCATGGCGGCTGACAATATGGTAGCCAGTGGATTAGCCTTATTCTGCCCCGCAATATCAGGCGCACTTCCATGGGAAGGCTCGTAGAGTGCCACCTTACCACCAATGGAAGCACTGGCCAGCATGCCGATGGAACCAGTCAACATGGAAGCTTCATCAGTAAGTATGTCCCCAAACATGTTTTCAGTTACAATCACGTCAAATTGACGGGGATTGCGAATAAGCTGCATGGAACAGTTATCTACGTACATATGGGCGGTTTCCACATCGGGATGTTCGGCTGCCAGCTTAGTTACGGTCTCACGCCATAAACGAGAGCTTTCCAATACATTGGCTTTGTCTACTGAACATACTTTGCTACGGCGCTTGCGGGCGGCCTGGTAGGCAAAGCGGACAATTCTTTCTATTTCATAGGTGGAATAAGTTAGGATATCGGTAGCCTTCTCCCCATCCGGGGTTTTCTCTCTCTTTTTTTCGCCAAAATATAGTCCTCCGGTAAGCTCCCGGATAACCAGAATATCTACCCCAGAGATAACTTCCTCCTTCAGGGTAGACGCATGCAACAGGCTGGGGAAAAGAACACAGGGGCGCAGGTTAGCAAAAAGCTCCAGTTCCTTGCGCAAGGGTAGTAAGGCCCCAATTTCCGGTCTTAGTTCCACCGGCAGGTTATCCCACTTGGGTCCGCCAATAGCACCGAGAAGTACGGCATCAGAGTGTCGGCATAGTTCCAGGGTAGCAGCCGGCAGGGGATGCCCAAGCTCGTCATATGCGGCACCGCCTATCAGGGCTTCGGTAAATTCAAACTCCAGTCCAAACTTTTTGCCTACTGCCTGCAGGGCTTTAACTGCTTCCGGTACGATTTCTACCCCTATACCATCTCCGGGAAGTACAGCTATCTTGTACATTAAGTCCATCCTCTCATCATTTATCTTTACATGTATTAGACGCGGATTACGCGGAACCTTTCAGGGAATGACGCGGCTTTTTAAGGTTAAAATATAAAACGGTCTGTAATTTTAGAGTTTTACATAATTTTTTGCATAATTAGGTTTTTTGATAAATCACAATTATTTTCATGGAATGTTATCCTGAGGCAAAGCCAAATGGTCTAAGACTCTTCGCTATCGCTCAGAGTGACATATTATCCCTGCCTAATCCGCGTGAGCGCAGCGAGTCCGCGTCTATTTTTATCTTTTGTCTTTGATGTAATTAATCAGGCCGCCTTTAGCCATGATTTCCTGCATAAAGGGAGGGAAAGGAGCGGCCTCATAAACCTCACCGGTCCTCAAATTGCGAACCTGCCCTAAATCAAGGTCTACTTCTACTTCATCGCCGCTATTAATAGCATCAATGGCAGCATCACATTCCAGAATAGGCAGCCCGGTATTTATGGCATTGCGATAAAATATGCGAGCAAAGGAGCGCGCAATTACGCAGGATACTCCCGCCCCCTTAATTGCTATGGGGGCATGTTCCCGGGAACTGCCGCAGCCGAAATTCTTATCCGCAACTATAATATCCCCGGCTGTCACTTTATTAGGAAACTCGGCATCAGCATCCTCCATGCAATGTTTGGCTAACTCCAGGGGGTCAAAGGTATTCAGATAACGTGCCGGTATAATAGCATCAGTATCAACATCGGCACCAAATTTATGCACCTTACCGGTAAATTTCATACTCTACACCTCCCAGGGAGCAGTAATGCGCCCTTTTATGGCACTGGCTGCTGCTACCGCAGGACTGGCCAGGTAAACTTCACTCTCCGGATGACCCATACGGCCCACAAAATTACGGTTGGTAGTAGCCAGGGCTTTTTCCCCTTTGGCTAAGATACCCATGTGTCCTCCCAAACAAGGGCCACAGGTAGGCGTGCTGACTACTGCTCCAGCCTCAATAAAGGTCTCAATATAACCCTGGCGCAGGGCATCCAGATAAATCTGCTGGGTACCAGGGAAAATCAGCAGGCGTATTTCCGGATGTACTTTCTTCCCTTTAAGCAGGGAAGCCGCTATCTCTAAATCCTCCAGCCTACCATTGGTACAGGAACCAATAACCACCTGGTCCAGACTAACTGCAGTAGCCTCACTGACCGGACGGGTATTTTCCGGCAGGTGGGGAAAGGCTATTACCGGTTCCATTTTGGAAACATCATATTCCCGGATTTCGAAATATTCGGCATCAGGATCTGATTGGAACACAGTATAAGGACGCTTGGCCCTTTTCTCAACATATTTTCGGGTTATGTTATCAGCAACAATAATTCCATTTTTACCACCGGCTTCAATGGCCATATTAGCCATGGTAAAACGATTATCCATAGAAAGTTTACTGATCACCTCTCCGGTAAACTCCATTGACATATAGCGGGCTCCATCTACCCCAATGTCTCCAATAGTATGAAGAATCAAGTCCTTGCCGCTTAACCAGCGGGGCATTTCCCCATAGTAAATAAATTTAATACTTTCCGGTACCTTAAACCATGCTTCTCCGGTAGCCATACCGGCAGCCATATCGGTAGAGCCTACGCCGGTAGCAAAGGCACCCAGAGCCCCATAGGTACAGGTATGGGAATCGGCGCCAATAATAAGATCACCTGGGAGTACCAGTCCCTGCTCTGGGAGCAGGCAATGTTCTATCCCCATACAGCCTATCTCAAAATAATGCTTTACCCCCAGCTTACGGGCAAAGTCGCGCATAATTTTGCTTTGTTCAGCCGATTTTATATCCTTGTTGGGGGTAAAATGATCCGGTACCAAAACAATCTTTTCCTGATCAAATACCTGGTCCATTCCCAGTTTCTCAAATTCAGCTATAGCTACCGGTGCTGTAACATCGTTGCCTAACACCACATCCAGTTTGCAGTTTATCAGTTCACCGGGAGCTACAAATTCTTTACCCGCATGAGCGGCCAGAATTTTCTGGCTTACGGTCATTCCCATAGTCTTACACATCCTTAATATGATAATAGTGTGCTGGTAGCAGACGGTATTAGGTATGCTAAAGTTAAGTGGTAACCCAAAATACGGGGTTAATTGTAAATTATGAATTATGAATTTTTAATTAACGTTGAAATGCTTACGCATTTCCTTGTATTACAATTAGCTTAAATCCCGTCCGCTAATCTTCAAGCTTGTTTGTGGCCCTAAGACCATATGGGTTAATATAATTTTTAACACTGAATTTTTTATAAACAACCCTAATTTGCAAGAGATTGAAATAAGAAGAATACGAAGTATTTCAACCGTAATTCAAGATTAAAAATTAAGAATTAAAAATTCGTTTAAACCTCGCGGTATCGTTGTTGTTCAAAATAGTAGCGGTTAATAGCATCAATGTAGGATTTTACACTGGCCTCAATAATATCTGTACTTAGGCCCCGTCCATTAAACATTTTGCCGTTAATTTCAATACGTGATATTACCTCACCCAGAGCATCTTTACCACCACTTACCGCATTTAGTTTATAGTCGTGCATTTTTCCATAAATATCGGTAATCTTATCCACGGCGTGACAGGCTGCGTCTACCGGACCATCTCCGGTGGATGCGGCTTCGTAAGTTTTGTCTTCTATCGTTAATTTAACCGTAGCGGTAGGGACAATACTGGTACCACTGCATATATGCAGGTAAGAAAGACTGAAACGTTCAGGTACTGCCCGAACCTGGCTGGTTACCAGGGCTTCTAAATCTTCATTGGTAACTTCTTTTTTCTTATCAGCAATATCTTTGAAACGTGCAAATGCACGATTCAGTTCTTCATCATCCAATTCATAGCCCAGTTCACTCATGCGTTCTTTGAAAGCATGGCGGCCGGAATGTTTGCCCAGAACCAAATTATTGGTTTTTACTCCCACCAATTCCGGGCTCATTATTTCATAGGTGCTGCGTTCTTTTAGTACGCCGTCCTGATGAATACCAGCTTCGTGGAGAAAGGCATTTTTCCCTACTATAGCTTTATTAGGCTGCACTGGCATTCCGGTTAATGTACTTACCAGTCGACTGGTGCGGTAAATCTCATTGTAATTTACGTTTATTTGCCGTCCGAAATAGTGCTGGCGAGTATACAGGGCCATGATAATTTCCTCTAAAGAGGCATTTCCTGCCCTTTCCCCGATACCGTTAACGGCACATTCCACCTGGCGGGCACCATTAATAATACCGGCAATAGAATTGGCTACTGCCATCCCCAGATCATCATGGCAGTGTACACTGATTATGGCCTGGTCAATATTAGGTACCCGTTCCCGGAGGTTTTTGATAAAGGCCCCGAATTCCTCAGGTACGGCATAGCCGACGGTATCTGGAAGATTAACTGTAGTAGCTCCAGCCTCAATAACGTTTTCTATCACCACCGCCAGATAGTCCAAATCAGAACGGGATGCGTCTTCAGCCGAAAACTCTACATCGCTGCAGTACTGCTTCGCATAGGCAACGGCATCCACCGCCAGAACCAGGGCTTCTTCCCGGCTCTTTTGTAGTTTATGTTTTAAATGTATATCTGATGTGGCCAAAAATGTATGAATCCGGGGAGACTCTGCTCCCTTGACGGCTTCCCAGGTCCGGTCAATATCCTTTCGGTTAGCCCGGCATAACCCGGTAATAACTGGTCCCCTGACTTTTTCTGCAATCTTCTTGACCGCAGCGAAATCACCGGGGGAAGCAACAGGAAAACCGGCCTCAATTACATCAACACCCAGGCGAGCTAATTGATAAGCTATCTCCAGCTTTTCATCTACATTCAAACTAACCCCCGGAGACTGCTCGCCATCCCGCAGGGTAGTATCAAACAAATATAAGCGTTTACTATTCGCCATAATACCCCTCTTTTCCAATTAAGAATTAATAATTATAAATTAGCACACAAGGGGACGGTTCTCCTGTGCGTCTTTGTGGTTAATCCCAGGCGAACACGGGGACAGTCCCTCTGTTTCCTTGGTTCCGGACGAAACAGCAGGGACAGTCCCCATGTTCGCCCTTATGCCATAATCCTCACTTCTTATGCGCTCTCGTCT
>JAAYCQ010000132.1 GCA_012729715.1 Syntrophomonadaceae bacterium | reverse complement strand
GCCAGTCATAATCCTAAAGAGGATAATGGTTTTAAGCTGCTCCTGGGGGAAGCCACTATTTACGGTGAGGAGATCCAGGTAATTGCTGATATGGCTCTGGAAGCTGCTGAAGATGATTTGAATAATGAGAATAGAGGCTCTGTTCAGTACGTGGACATAAGTTCTGTATATCTGGATGCTATAAAGTCAAGGGTCAAGCTGGGTGAGCGGAAAATCAAGTTGGTCGTGGATTGCGGCAATGGTACCGCCGGTTTCATAGCCCCTACTTTGTTCCGGGAGCTGGGATGTGAAGTGGTGGAGTTATATTGTGATTCTGATCCAAGTTTTCCTCACCATCATCCCGATCCGGTAAAAGTAGAGAACTGCCAGGATTTAATCAAGGTGGTGCAGGTAGAAAAGGCTGATTTGGGTATCGGTTTTGATGGTGATGGTGACCGCTTGGGAGTGGTTTCGGCTCAGGGGAATATCATATGGGGTGATATGTTGATGATTCTCTTTTGGAGAGAAATCCTCCCCCGATATCCACAGGCGGATTGTATAGTGGAAGTCAAATGCTCCCAGGCTTTAATTGAAGAGATTAAACGTTTGGGAGGGCGCCCTATTTTTTATAAGACGGGACATTCACTGATCAAGGCAAAAATGAAGGAATTAGGGGCCGTATTTACGGGGGAAATGTCAGGGCATATGTTCTTTGCCGATGAATATTATGGATTCGATGATGCACTGTATGCTGCAGCACGATTGTTACGGATTTTGTCAAATACCAATGCCGGACTTGATGATTTATTAAGTGATACCCCCCGATACTATGCTACTCCTGAAATCCGGGTAAAAAGCAGTGATGAAGAAAAGTTTACGGTAGTTGAAAAAGCTCGCCAGTATTTTGGAAAACGTTATGAATTGATCGATGTTGACGGAGCACGTATTCTATTTCCCGGCGGATGGGGCCTTATCAGAGCCTCTAATACCGGCCCGGAGATCATTGTTCGTTGTGAGGGCAAGACTCCTGATATAAGGGATCAGATTAAGGAAGAGATCTTTTTCTGTTTGAATGCGTGCGGATTGCAGGAGTAACGGGACTAAATTCCAAGGCAGAAGAGAACCGCTCCCTACTTCCTGTTTATGGCGATGGCGATAATGAATGATTTCCAGCAGAACTTTGTTCAATCTCATTCCAAACTACCAGCAAATCTTACCGCATCCTTCCATTTATTCCTTGTGGTACCTTTCCAGTCCTCTTATAATGAAATATAGGTAAGGATTGTTTATTGTGCGATTTCTATGTAATAACAAATTTACGCAGATAATCTTCTCATGGAGGTATAGTATGAATAAAATCAAAGTCTTCAAATGGTTTGTAGTGGGGGCACTTTTATGTGCATTGGCAGCCAGTCCAGCGGTAACCCAGGCAGCCGAGGAAGAGGGAAGTCTGTCGGCAAAAAGCCAGTTGACTAGTGCCTGGCCTATGTCTGGACATGATCCCCAGCATTCTAGCCGCAGTGAATATAGGGGACCCAATTCAGCAGTAAAGATTAAATGGGAAGCTCAGCAAGGCGGTTTCACAGCAATTACATCTTTAATAATCGGAACCAACCAAGATATTTATGTTGCAGACTCATATGGAAATCTGAAGGTGTTTGATTATGCCGATGGAAGTTACCAAAAGCAGTATAATTCTAGTTTAAAGGAGAAGCCGATTATTCTAAACAAGGGGACTGTAGTAGCAACAGATGGGAAACAAACAGTGCTTGCTATGCAAAATACTGACTTATATGACTGGAGGTATACTTTTGATAGTAACCAAAGTCTAAAAACATCACCGGTCATCAATGAAGGGCAATCAGTGTTTATACATGCTCCTGACAGAAGGTTACATGCCATTAGTGCTGTTACTGGCGGCAAACTATGGGAATCAGACATATATGGTGACACCACCCCAGCCGTTGGAAAAAACGGTGTTATCTATACCCTATCAACCGCTAGTATAGGTCATAGCGAGGTAGGTTATCTATATGCAGTTGCCCCCGATAATGGTAGGCTAGAATGGAAGGTACACCTTTCTGATATAAACATGGGCCTAAGTGCAATAGCCATTAGTGACGACAATACTATTTACATAAGCAGTAATGGCCAGGATAAACGTTTATATGCAATAGATCCTGAGGGACAGCGCAAATGGCAAGTACCCATGGAAGGCAGCTTAACTGCTCCGGCTATCGCTAAGAACGGAACTATATACGTGGGTTCCGAAAAAGGCTTGCTCTATGCATTTGATAATAACGGAAGAAAAAAGTGGCAGTTTGAAGCAAATGCGCCTATTAACGTTGCTCCCACAATTGGGGCGGACGGCACTGTTTACGCTTGTGCAGGAAATACGATATTTGCATTGAATCCGCAGAAAGGCGATGTACTCTGGCAATTTAATGCTCAGGATAATATAGTTACTCAACCGATTATAGATAGCAAAGGCAACCTATATCTTGCAACTAGCAACAGAGTAACAGCACTGTATTCTGAGGCTCCTTATGCTCCTTATGATCTGACTGTTGTCTCTGATCGCTTTAATAATGTAACCCTGACCTGGCAGCACGAATCTAGCCATAAAGAGGACGGTTTTATCATTGAGCAAAAAGTTGGGAATCAAGAGTATACCCAGATAGGAGAGACTGTGCGCAAGGGTACTACCTATGAAATAAGTTCTATTCCGTCAGGCAACTACTGTTTCAGGGTAAAGGCTTATAATAAGGGCGGAGACTCACAGTATTCCAATGAGGTAGCCATTGATCTAACGTCTAAACCAGATAATGAAGAAGTACGTACTGCCCGTTTTTATCTTGGCCGTACCACTTATTATAAAGATAGTTCCGCTTATATGATGGATGTGGCCCCGATTATCATCGAGGAAAGAACTTTTCTTCCTATTCGCTATGTAGCCGAGGCATTAGATGCTGAAGTGGAGTGGCTGGAGGAGGAAAAGCAAGTTAACATAAGTAGGGATAATCTAAATGTATCCTTATGGATTGATAAGCCCTGGGCCACGGTTAACGGGGAAGCCGATTTCATTGACCCGCAGAATCAAAAGGTAAGCCCAACCCTGGTTCCTCCGGGAAGAACCATGTTGCCCATTCGCTTTATAGCTGAAAGCCTGGATTGCCAGGTAGAGTGGGATGAGCATGCCCGAGAAGTAAAAATAGTCCATGTCAACTAAATATTAAACGACCCGGTTCACTCTCAAATATGGCGGGAGCTTTGGCGGCTTCCGCTACTTTGCGTATTAGGTGCTAGGCCAGTACTAAGTTAGCTTTGCTATAAGGTTTTTAAAATGGAACAAAAATAAAGGAAAGTACGTCATAATGTACAGCCATTATTATTTTGTGGAGTTGGGAAATGGCACTACATATGACTCCACTGATCACCTGAAATCAAACCTTTGTTATTTCGAAAGGGGTGAATAGATAAACCATTAGATTGACCATAAGGTCGATTACCTCAACGAATTTATAACCATTTATTTAAAGGAGGAAAGAACATTGCTAAAAGCAAGAAATAGAAAACTATCCATGATATTAGTGCTTGCCATGCTGATGACCATGTTCGCAGGTCTAGGCACAGCCAGTGCAGCGACAACTACTTACAGTTGTTTGCAGGTGCCATATATTTCTACAGGGACAAATGTTTCTTCCGTTGACTCAACTTTGGGAACTTTAGTTATTGATTGGGATACTTTAACACCTGCACCTGTAGCATTAGGCAAACCTCATAAAGCTATTTTAGTGTTGCCGGATGGTCTGGAATTTAAAGGCACAACAGGCGCTTGGACTAGTGTGGTTACACCTTCAATAGCCAAAAGTAGTATAGCGACAACTAATTTGCCTGCGAGT
>JAAYCQ010000131.1 GCA_012729715.1 Syntrophomonadaceae bacterium | reverse complement strand
GATTAGGTACCTTACTCCTCACCCCTTACTTAATGAAGATTGGAGGAGACACATGCCGGTCTTAGAAAATGGACTAGTATTAAGGCATATGCAGGTAAGCCGCGATATGTATGAGCTGGAATTTATAACACCCGGAATTGCCCGGGAATGCCAGCCGGGCCAGTTTGTCCATATACGCTCGGCCCTAGAGAATAATCCGCTCTTAAGAAGACCTTTGAGCCTGTATGATGTAGATAAGAAACTGGGCAGCATAACCCTGCTTTACAAAGTAGTAGGGAAAGGAACGAATCTATTAAGCCGTATCCGCCCCAAAGAATATGTTGATGCCATGGGGCCCCTGGGGAAGGGATTTTCCCCGCTAGCTCCTCGAAAAACAGCCCTGCTGGTAGGTGGGGGAGTAGGTATTGCCCCACTGGTGTACCTGGCCCGGGTTTTACAGTGCCAGGGATGTAATGTCAAAGTCATACACGGCGTGGAAAACCGCTTGGAACTGGTGGCTCTACCTCGGTTAAGGGATATCGGGGTCGAGTTTTTGCCTGCTACCATGGATGGCAGTGCCGGTTTTAAAGGGCTGGTTACTGACCTGGTACAAAAGAAAATAAGTCCTGATGAAATCGATTTTATATATTGCTGCGGCCCGGAACCTATGATGGCCAAAGTGAGCGATTTCGCCCGCGAGAATAACATTGCTGCGGAAATATCAATGGAAGAGTATATGGCCTGCGGGGTAGGGGCCTGCCTGGGATGTGCCCGTAAAATGAAAAGCAGTGATGATGAATATAAAAAGATATGTAAAGATGGTCCCGTTTTCAGCATTGATGAAGTGGAACTATTAAAATAAAAAGAATGACCGCAAGGTCATCCTTTTTAAAAATAAAAAACGTTAAGTTTTTGCCAACCTATCATCAAGTATAAACTAATTATTTTAATTTCAGGTTAGGGTTATGTAAATTTTTAGTTAAGTTTTATTTTGGAGGGGTTTTTTTGCGAAAGGAATCAGTTCCTGAAGAAAAACTGGATTTATCTGTAAACTTAGGCGGTATTATGATGAAGAATCCGGTAGCGGTAGCTTCCGGTACCTTCGGTTATGGCAGGGAGTATGAGGATTTTGTAAGCATAGCAGATATAGGTGCCGTTATTGTTAAGGGGACTACCCTGGAACCCCGCTATGGCAACTCTGCTCCCAGAATAATTGAGACACCGGCGGGCATGTTAAATGCTATTGGCTTGGAGAACCCGGGGGTAGAGGTTTTCATTAATGAGCACCTGCCCTATCTGTGTGAAAAAGGTGTAACGGTTATTGCCAACATAGCGGGAAATACTATAGATGAATACGCCCGTATAGCCTCAATACTGGAAGGACAAAAGGGTATAGCCGGTATCGAAATGAACATATCCTGCCCCAATGTTAAAGAGGGAGGACTGCAATTTGGGGTAGACCCGGAAATGGTTTACCAGGTGGTTAAAGCAGTTAAAGATGAAACCTCCATCCCGGTTATGCCCAAGCTCTCACCCAATGTTAGTGACATTGTTGCCATTGCCAGGGCAGCCGAGGCAGGTGGGGCTGACGCTCTTTCCATGATTAATACCCTGATGGGAATGGCGGTTGATGTAGAAAAGAGGAAACCGGTTTTGGGCAATATTTTTGGTGGGCTCTCCGGCCCGGCCATTAAGCCGGTGGCCCTGCGCATGATTTACCAGGTTTACCAGGCGGTTAAGCTGCCCATTTTGGGAGGCGGGGGCATACTTAACTGTACTGATGCCCTGGAATTTATTTTAGTAGGAGCAACCGCTGTATCAGTAGGCACTGGGAATTTTGTAAATCCCTGCATTGCCCGGGAATTGGTGGAGGATATGGAGAAGTATTTACTGTCCCATGGTCTGAAAAGTTTAGAAGAACTGCGGGGAGCGGCACATTAGAACGGAGGTCAGAAATCGGAAGTCGGATGTCGGAAGTCGGAGGTCGGACCTCCGATTATGTAGGGGCGAACCCATGTGTTCGCCCGGCCGAGCCCGGGGACCACGGGGACTGTCCCCGTGGTCGCGTTGGCGAACATGGGGACTGTCCCTGCTGTTTCGCCTGGAACTAAAGGAAGCAGAGGGACTGTCCCCGTGTTTGCCCGGGATATAACACAAAAACACAGATTAACCGTCCCCCTGTGCGAAGCCTGTGAACCGGAGAAAGGCGTAACATTTGGGTAAATGTGTCTCATAAATATTATTTTTTTAGGATATAGGTAATTTTTTCGTTGACCATTAATGAATTTTATGACTAATATTATTCTATGCGGTCGAAAAAACAACTCAGGAGGAGGAAAAAGAATTGCAGGCCAAAGATCGTATTATTCTAGCCCTGGATGTGGATAGTG
>JAAYCQ010000130.1 GCA_012729715.1 Syntrophomonadaceae bacterium | reverse complement strand
CCTTTTGGATGAACCTTTTGACCCACTATTTAACCTCCCTTTCCCTGAGTACCACGGTTATATGGCTGGTTCTGTGGCGTCTCACATCAGCTCTACCGTAAGCCCTGGGCCTCATCCTTTTAAGTGTGGGCCCTTCATCTACGTAAATCTCCGATACGTATAGTTCATCGGAATCCATATCATTGTTATGTTCCGCATTGGCAATAGCAGATTTTAATACTTTACTAATCAGGGGCGCAGATTTTTTGTTGGTGTATTTAAGAATACCGACTGCTTCATCGATCTTTTTACCTCTTACTAAATCAGCCACCTGGCGAGCTTTAAAGGGAGATACTCTTAGAAAACGAGCTACTGCTCTGGCTTCTTCCATTTTAATATTCCTCCTTCCTACCTGGCTCTGCTGGATTTCTCATTTTTGCCAGCATGTCCTCTATAGGTTCTGGTAGGAGCAAATTCTCCCAGTTTCATGCCCACCATATCCTCGGTTACATATACCGGGATATGCCTGCGGCCATCATGTACCGCCAGGGTATGCCCAATCATCTGGGGCATAATCGTGGAACGTCGCGACCAGGTCTTGATGACTTTCTTCTGGCCGCTTTCGTTCATCTGTTCAATCTTTTGTAAAAGTTTTTCTTCACAATAAGGTCCTTTTTTCAACGACCTGCTCATCTACAGACCTCCTTTATTTACGTTTCCGAACGATCATGTTATCAGATGGTTTCTTTTTACGGGTTTTGCCGCCAATAGCTATTTTACCCCACGGAGAAACCGGGTATTTTCTTCCAATCGGTGCCCGTCCTTCACCACCACCATGGGGATGATCAGTCGGGTTCATAACCGAACCCCTTACCGTAGGCCTAATTCCCAACCAGCGGGTTCTTCCTGCTTTGCCTATGGTCTGATTCTCATACTCTACATTTCCTACCTGCCCTATGCTGGCCCGGCAGTTAACGTGAACCAGACGAACTTCTCCGGAAGGGAGACGAACATGAGCATAGGCGCCTTCCTTGGCCATAAGCTGGGCTACAGTTCCGGCGGAACGAACCAGCTGAGCACCTTTACCGGGTCTAAGCTCTATATTATGAATTAGTGTTCCTACCGGTATATCTTTCAGGGGAAGGGCATTACCAACCTTGATATCTGATTCAGAACCAGATTCTACTATATCACCGACTTTTAAATTGTTCGGTGCAATTATATAGGCTTTGTATCCGTCAGCATAATGTAATAACGCTATGTTTGCTGACCGGTTAGGATCGTATTCTATAGCTGCTACCCGTGCGGGAACATTATCTTTGCGCCGCTTGAAATCAATTATGCGATAAAGCCGCTTATGTCCGCCACCACGGTGTCTTACCGTTAATTTGCCCCTGACGTTCCTGCCGCCAGTCTTTTTCAGTGGTGCAGTAAGCTGTTTTTCCGGTTCTTTCTTGGTTATCTCCTCGAAAGTCATTACCGTCATTTGCCTTCTGCTTGGTGTTGTAGGCTTATACTTTTTTATGCCCATCTAAATATTTACCTCCTTAAACAGCCGAACTAACTTATTTACATACCTTCAAAAAGACGTATTTTCTGTCCCGGCTTCAGGGTGACAATAGCCTTTTTGCGGTTAGGGGTACGACCTTCGAACCTGCCCATTCGTTTTGGTTTGCCTTTTACACTAATGGTACGAACATTATCAACCTTAACGCTGAATATGTTCTCAATGGCATTCTTGATTTCGGTCTTATTGGCCCTACGGTCTACTACGAAAGTATATTTATTGTCAGCCAGAAGGTTCATCGATTTTTCGGTTATAACCGGCTTGATGATTATATCCCTGTAATCTTTCATTTTAGGCATATACCTCCTCTACTTTGGCTACTGCATCCCTGGTAATAAGTAGAGTATCGTACTTTAGCAGATCATAGACATTGATAAAGTCTACTCTTAATGGCTTAACCCCGGGAATATTACGGGCAGATTTGTTAACATTGGGGTCACCATCGGCTGTTATCACCAGTGTCTTTTTACTGCTATTTAACGCTTGCAGTGTAGCTACCATCTGTTTGGTTTTGGGTTCATCAAAGCTAAGTTGATCAACCACAATTATATTATTTTCCAGTACTTTGCTGGAAAGAGCAGATTTCATTGCCAGCCTTCTCGCCTTACGAGGTAGGCGGTAAGAGTAATCACGTGGTTTAGGGCCAAAGGCAATTCCGCCTCCAGTCCAAACTGGATTTCTACTGCTCCCTACCCGAGCCCTGCCGGTGCCTTTCTGCCGCCACGGTTTTTTGCCACCGCCGCTAACTTCGGCTCTGGTCTTGCTGGATGAGGTCCCAACTCTTTTATTGGCCAACTGCATTTTTACAAAATCATACATTACTGATTTGTTAGGCTCTATACCAAAAACGCTATCGTTTAATTCCAGTTCTCCAATCTGGGCCCCACTCATATCGTATAACGCTACTTTAGGCACTTTTCTTACCTCCTTCGTAGTTAACTATGCCTTAACTGAATCCTTGATTATAACCAGACCTT
>JAAYCQ010000129.1 GCA_012729715.1 Syntrophomonadaceae bacterium | reverse complement strand
ATATGTTTACGTGAACGTGCAATAGTTACACTATCCAATACTTCGAAAAAGTCAAAGTCCAGCATTTTCAATAGTGTCGCGGTTGTTCTTTTGGGCTGCTCCATATCGCTCCAGATATTAAATGCTCTTTGTGCACTGCGGAAAATTTCATCAATGGGCTTGGAGGTGTTCAGCTTGTCATTTATCAGGCGGGGATTTCCCTCATAGGCAAGTGCAAGCTGGTTGCGCAAGTCTATGAAGCGGTTATTTACCGGCGTTGCAGACAGCATGAGCACCTTGGTCTTAACACCAGGGCGAATTACCTTATTTAAAAGCTTAAGATACCTGTTTTCCCGTGCATCGTTACCGTAAACCTCACCACCATTACGGAAGTTATGTGATTCGTCGATAACAATGAGGTCATAATTGCCCCAGTTCAAACGGTCCAGGTCCAGCCCATTTGATTTGCCATGATTTCTGGACAGGTCAGTGTGGTAGAGAACATCGTAGCGCAGCCGATCAGCGGCTATGGGATTGTTTATATAGTTCTCTTTGTAGGTATTCCAATTGTCAGTGAGTTTTTTAGGGCATAACACAAGAACGGATTTGTTCCTGTTTTCGTAGTACTTAATAACAGCGAGAGCGGTAAAAGTCTTGCCGAGTCCCACGCTGTCGGCCAGGATGCAGCCGTTGTATTTTTCCAGCTTATTAATAATGGCCAGGGCAGCATCCTTTTGAAAATCATATAACATATCCCAGATTTTGCTCTCTTTAAAGCCGGTGGCTTCATTGGGAAGCATATCCTCGGAGATATCTTCGAGGAATTCGTTAAATATATTGTAAAGAGCCACAAAATAAAGAAACTCCGCCGAGTTTTCCTTGTAGGCGGCGGTAATACTATCTATGACTTCTTCAGTCACGTCCTGCAATTTCATTTTGTCATTCCAGACACTCTCAAACAGATGGATAAATTCCTGGCTGTGCGGTGCTGGAAACTTTGTAACCATGTTGTAACTGTTATTTCCTCTTTCGCATCCAATATCAACCGTAGTAAGACCGCTGAGGGGCAGATATGTAATCTGTTCTGTACCTGACTCTATGTTGAGGAAGCCGCTCATATTTTCCGGCGTAGTGTTTGATTTAAATCTAACTTTTTTACGAATCCAATCGGCGCATTCACGGGCAACAGCCTTCTGATTCAGTTCGTTGCGCAGCTTTACTTCAAACTTCGTTCCATAAAGACTACGTTCACGGTTGAGACGTGGTATATAAAACTCCCGCTTTTCTTTAGGTGCTTTCTCAGTTACAAAGGCAGGCGATGTGAAAATGAAACGAAGCTCATCAATAGCGTCAAACTGTTGCTTTAATACCTGGTATGCGTATATAGAAAAACATGCAGCAGCAATCGATAGGCGACTGCCCTTTTTGATTGTGAAAGATAAATCATCTTTCACAGTTTTGTTTATATTATCGAATATCTCCATTTCCCGAACCTCAACAACGATATCGCCTAAACTACCTTCATAATATTTGATGTGAAAGCTTGGCAATGGTTCATTTTTGTAGCCTACTTTCACTTCGGCTGCCCGTTTTCATATTCATTCTATTATATCAAAATTTACCAATATTTTGATGATATTCATCTTTATATGTAAGATTTGTCTAATGTTGTTCTATTTCCATTACTATCGAGAGTCTTCTGAGTAAGGATAGCTAGGGTCTGTTCAGGATTGGCTCATTTGAAGAAGCTGCGGAAATAAAAAGACAGACAGCTAAATCTACTGTCTGTCTCACCAAACTTTACATCAAATCATTTTGTCATCGAAATATGACTGGTGCATCCTACGTTGTATACTGTTTCTCAATGATAGATAACGATATCCTATTCCGTCTTAGTATCTGCCATTAAAACAAAAGCAAAAATAAAAGCCCAGACTAATGATACTACCAAAGCTATGGTAGCCATACCATAGTCACCACTGCCACTGATGGCACTATTGCCCATTGTATAGAGAATATTAAAAACGATCAAGCCAACTCCGGTTAGAATATAGATAGCCAATTTTAATCCTCCCGAAAGTTGAAATTTCTTGGCCCAAGAACAGAATTTTAGAAATACAAAAATACCCAGAAGAACTATCAAGAATGCGACCAAGGAATTATTAAATATTTCCATTACCTGTACCCCCCTCCTGACCTTTACTAAATATTGT
>JAAYCQ010000128.1 GCA_012729715.1 Syntrophomonadaceae bacterium | reverse complement strand
TTTAGACAAATCCATTAACCTTGTTGATGATAAAGGCAATATTAACCAAAATTTAACCGGTTACTATGCTCTAATACCATATTGTAGTTTCAAAGAACTTGATTTTTGCTATTATGCAAAAGTCTCAGATAAAAATTATCATAAATATCGGCTTAAGTGTTGGGCCCTCATTTTATAGTTATATCAATATCAAGGGGACGATCCTTTTGATATATTATTTTATGGTTTCAATTAGTAAAGGCCGGGGGGTAGGACGGTGGTTACTAAACTGGTAAGCATTTAATAATCGAGACCCCGCTGCATCAATTCTGGCCTTATCATTACTATAAACGGTAGCGATGACTTCACCGGCAGTAACATAATCAGCATACTTCTTAGCCATCTTCACCCCGGCAGTATAATCTATATTATCCCCTAACCGCTCACGCCCGGCTCCTAGCAGCATAGCCGTTTTGCCCACTTCCAAGGCATTAAGCCCACTTACGTAGCCATCCTTATCAGCCCTTACTTCCGCTTCAAATTCGGCCATTGGCAGCTCGTAATCAGGCTGGTTAAAGTCCAGCATTCCACCCTGGGCGGTAATCATTTGCATAAATTTTTTCAGAGCCTGGCCTGAATCGAGCACTTTCCTGACTTCAGTAACAGCATTATCCCAATCGGAGGACCTGCCTCCTAAAACCAGCATATGGGCTGCCAATATTATACTGAGATCTTCCAAATCAGCAGGCCCTTCTCCCCGTAGAGTATCGATCGCTTCCTGTACTTCCAGGCTGTTACCTACCGTTTGTCCCAGGGGTTGGTTCATATCGGTAATTACGGCTACTACCTGCCGCCCTGCTCCCCGACCTATTTCTACCATAGCCCGGGCCAGTCTGATCGCCTCTTCCTGCTCCTTCATAAAAGCTCCCTCACCAACTTTTACATCCAGAACAATACCGTGGGAGCCGGAAGCAAGCTTCTTGCTCATAATACTGGAAGCAATCAACGGTATACTCTCCACCGTACCAGTGACATCCCTAATAGCATAGAGTCTTTTATCAGCTGGTACCAGATTTCCACTTTGAGATATTACCGCGGCCTTAACCTGGTTGACCTGCTCCACAAACTGCCGGTGGGATAATTCCACCTGAAAGCCAGGTATAGATTCAAACTTATCAATAGTACCCCCAGTATGGCCCAGACCCCGGCCCGACATTTTAGCCACCGGTACACCGGCGGCCGCCACCAGAGGAATTACCACCATAGTAGTCTTATCCCCTACCCCTCCGGTGCTATGTTTGTCCACCGTAATCCCGGAAACTGCGGACAGGTCAGCTACGTCTCCGGAATAGGCCATAGCCAGAGCCAAATCTCGGGTTTCTCTTTCGTTCATACCCTGGAAATATACGGCCATAGCCCAGGCAGATACCTGGTAATCAGGTATAGAACCGTCACTGATTCCGTGAACCAAAAAATCAATTTCCTCCCGGTTCAGCTCCAGTCCGTTCCTTTTTTTAATTATCAAGTCCTGTACATTCATGATTTCAACTCCGTTATTAAAATAGATGCGGCAACCTTAATCCTAAAATAATCCGCGTCCTTCCGCGTCATAAAAATCTATTTTCTTACTAAACAAAGATAAAAGCTATCCCCAGCCAGGTTATAATCCACCCCCAGGTGATCCGCTATAGTGGCGGCCACATCGGCGAAGGTTTCCCTGCATCCCAGGGCAACTCCCGGCTGTACTTCCTCGCCGAAAACCAGCAAGGGTACGTACTCCCGAGAATGGTCGGTACTTACCGTAGTTGGGTCACAGCCGTGGTCAGCAGTAATTATTAATATATCCTGGGAACCCAGCAATTTCATTATTTCCGGCAGTCTCTGGTCGAACTCCTCCAAAGCCCGGGCATAACCATGCGGGTCATTACGATGTCCATATAACTGGTCAAAGTCAACCAGATTGGCAAAGACTAATCCCGTAAAATCTTTTTGTAAAACCTTCAGGATTTTATCTATTCCGTCCTGGTTGTTAATCGTTGAATGAGATTCAGTTACACCTCGTCCGGCAAATATATCCTTGATTTTACCTATGCCTATTACCGCCTGACCGCTTTCCTTTATCTTGTCTAAAAGAGTGATATCCGGTTCCTTAGAAAAGTCATGGCGATTAGCCGTACGCACAAAATTACCTGGTTGACCTATAAAGGGGCGAGCAATGACCCGTCCTACTGCATGTTCCTCATGTAAGAGGTCCCGGGCCATATGGCAATACTGGTAGAGGGTTTCCAAGGGGATAATTTCCTCATGAGCTGCTATCTGAAATACGCTATCAGCCGAAGTATATACTATTGGATAGCCGGTTCTTAAATGTTCCGGACCCAATTCTTTTATAATCTCAGTTCCCGAAGCTACTATGTTTCCCAGGGTTTTGCGGCCAATTTGCTTTTCGAACCGGGCAATCAAATCCGGCGGAAATCCTTCAGGATAGGTCGGAAAGGCCTGCGTAAGTTCTAATCCCATCAGTTCCCAGTGACCCGTAGTAGTATCCTTACCCGGAGATTTTTCCTGCATTTTACCATAAGCACCAAGGGGCTTTGGAACTGCTGCAACCCCCATAATATCCAGTATGTTTCCTAAACCTATTCCCTGCATATGGGGAAGATTAAGCCCTCCAACTGCTTTTGCCGTGTTAGCCAAAGTATTTGAACCCTGGTCGCAATAAAAGCAACTATCCGAACATTCACCTACTCCCACACTGTCAAGTACTATAACTATAGCCCTTTTGCTCATTTTATCACCTCAAATATTAAAACTAACCTAAATAACTAGATACCGCAACCATGGATAAAAATAGAGCGTTAGGTTACGGTAATTGCAGTAAAAGCCTGGTACTCAACCAATCTTTACTCAGGTTAAGAGTGCTAGGCTGCGTTAATTATTAATTATGATTCCACTGCAAAAAACCCTGTTTGGATGCATAAATATGCAGGAGCCGTCGACGGAGCATGGTAGAAACACCCTGCGAGGTGAAGCGGCGGAAGGGGGCGAGCCCCATGGACGGGGCGAGAGTGACGCTCCGCACGGA
>JAAYCQ010000127.1 GCA_012729715.1 Syntrophomonadaceae bacterium | reverse complement strand
TTCACGCGGATCGCGTCATGTGTAGGGAACGGCCCCTGTGCCGTTCCGCCATGGGTTAGAAACAAAATACTTCTATTTTCATAAGTGGTTGTGTGCCGTACTCATGACGGGTTAATAAGAAAATAGACTTTTTGACGCGGACGGACGCGGATTCTTTATAAAATAAACCCACTGGCTATTTTCATGCTTATTTGCGGCCTCGGGCCATGGTGGTTAATAAGAAAATAGAACGGGATTAGATGCAGCAACCTTAATTGCAATACCCATAGGTCAAAACCGTAGGAACAGTCATGTGTAGGGAACGGCCCCTGTGCCGTTCCGTCATGATGTTGTGATACCTGTAGGATGATTCCAGGTCTATTTTTAGGGGGGTGAATTACTATGTTAATCCGGGAAGAGATAGAGCAGCGAGAGGCTGCCTTATTAAGCCCGTTTGCCAGATCAGCTATAAAATCCTCCGGTCGGGAAATCTATGAAGACCCTGACCCCATTCGTACCTGTTTTATGGTTGATCGTGATAGAATAATTCATTCCAAATCTTTTCGGCGTTTAAAACATAAAACCCAGGTTTTTATTGCTCCTCCGGGGGACCACTATCGCACCCGCCTGACCCATACCCTGGAAGTGAATCAGATTGCACGTACCATTGGTTCCGGTCTTAACCTTAACCTGGATTTGATAGAAGCTATTGCTTTAGCCCACGATGTCGGCCATACTCCATTTGCTCATGCTGGAGAACAGGTGCTAAATGAATTGTTAAGTACCGGATTTCGTCATAATGAGAATAGTATACGGGTACTAACCAAAGTAGAACAGCATAAAACTCGCAAAGGGTTAAACTTAAGCCGGGAAGTTTTAGATGGGGTGCTGCACCATAGTGGTTATGGACAGGATGAACCTCCGGCCGCAACTTTAGAGGGGCAGGTTATTCGTTTAAGTGATAAAATTGCCTATGTACAGCATGATATCGACGATTCCATTCGGGCTGGATTACTGGTTATTGAGGATATACCTCGGCGATATCTGGAAATACTGGGGGACAGCCATAGTAAACGTATTGCTACCCTGGTAAGTGATACTATTCATAACACCCGAAAACTAATGGAACAGGGAGATAATATCCGGGTGGCACCGGGAGAAGAGGTTGAAATGGCCTTAAAAGGATTACGCCATTTTATGTTTGATGCCATATATAATGGAACCGTCTGTCAGGCAGAACGCAGCCGGGCAGCATTTGTTCTGGAACATCTTTTTAACTATTACAACCAGTATCCTGATAAGATGAGTCGGGCATATCGTGAGATAGCTGACGAAGAAGGCATGGAAAGGGCAGTGGCAGACTATATATCCGGCATGAGCGATGCCTACTGTGTAAGTTTATTCAAAGATATTTATATCCCCCAATCCCTTATACCGGATGCCCGCAGATTTATGGATATAGACATATAATTTCCAGCCCGTCTTCCAATCTCACTTCTATTTTCTTATTCTCAAAAAGGAGAAATATACTGTTTGTAGAATAAATAGACATTATGAAATATTAATTGAAGCACAAATAAGAGACAAAAATCGACCGTATAGAAGGAAAATTCTTTTTAACATAGAATATTGGTGAAGATAAATGACTACATACGATAATCGTGTAAGCCAGGAAATTGCTGATCGCCTGGACATCGTAGATATTGTTGCCGAGACGGTTAAACTTACCCGTAAGGGTAACCGCTACTGGGGGCTGTGCCCGTTTCATGCGGAAAAAACCCCTTCGTTTAGTGTAACTCCGGAGCGTAATATGTTTTATTGTTTTGGCTGTCATGCCGGTGGGGATATTTTTTCCTTTGTTATGAAGCGTGACGGTCTGGATTTCAAGGAAGCTCTGGAAATGTTGGCCGCCCGCGCGGGAGTAAAGCTGGTATCTACTTCGGGTAGCAGGGATCAGGAACAAAGAAAAAAAGTAATAGAAGTAAATCGGGCAGCAGCAGAGTTTTATCATCAAATACTATTAAGCCGGCAGGGCGGGGTGGTTCAGAAATACCTGGAAAACCGCGGAATAAAACAGGAGACCATTTTGGCTTATAAATTGGGATATGCTCCTGAGCAATGGAACAGATTAGAGGAATACTTGCTGAAGAAGGGCTTTTCGCAGGAATATGTGAAATTATCCGGCTTAATTAAACGTAATGAAAATAGGAATAGTTATTATGACCTTTTCCGCAACCGCCTCATGTTTCCCATTTTTCAATATAACGGGGATATACTCGGTTTTGGCGGACGAGTTCTGGACGATACTTTACCCAAGTATATTAATACACCGGAAACTGAGCTTTATTCCAAGCGACAAGTTCTCTACGGGCTCTATCAGGCTCGTCAGGCCATACGCTCCAATAACGAGGCGGTGTTGCTAGAGGGATATATGGACTGCATCAAACTGCAGCAGGCCGGGATAAGTAATTGTGTGGCCTCATTGGGAACGGCACTAACGCCTGAACAGGCTCGGCTCTTATGCAGATACACGGAAAATGTACTTATTCTATATGATGGTGATGAAGCCGGACAGCGAGAAACCCTGAGAGCTATTGATGTTTTGGCAGAAGAAGCTTTAAAAGTTCAGGTGGTAACCTTGCCTGCTGGCAAAGACCCAGATGATTTTCTAGAAATAAATGGAAAAGAGGAATTTTTACAATATATACAGAATAATAAGCTTAGTCATATAGAATTTAAAATAAATAGATATCTTAAAGAGGAAAAAACGATTAATTTAGAGGTAAAAGTCAAAATAATAAATGCCCTGAAAAAAGACATTAACAATTTAAAGAGCCCGATTGAAAAGGATTATTACGTAAAAGTTCTGGCTCAAAAAATGTTGATGGAACCCAATTTAATCTATCGGGAACTACAGTTAGCAAATAAGCGTCAGAACCCGACGGATAGGAATAAAACTCAAATATCTAGAGATAATATACAGTACGGCAATTATAGCAAAGATGAGAAAATATTGGCAGCTATGCTGAAGGATGAAAAGACATTTGCCGTAATTAAAGATAACCTGGGTCTAAATTTCCTGGCGCGGTCTGAATACAAAAATATACTGAATATTTTTGACCAATTGAAAGGAAACCAGGAAGAAAGGCTTGTTAAGCTGGGGGAAATAATGCAACAGGAAGGCATGGCAGCGGTCTATGCCAGAATTGTTTTCCTAATGGAAGAAATAAACGTGGAAGAAGCAGAAGTCAACGAATTTATTTGCCGCGTGCAAGCCTTAAAGATAGAAGCCCGTTGGCAAAAGATATATCAGCATATTAATTTTCTCAAAGTAGAAGGAGATTTCGAGAACTTGTTAAAATTCGTACTTAACCTGGATAGCTTTTTAAACGAAACCCGGGAAGGGGGGATATAATTAATGAAACTGGACAGAAAGCTGGCAGAAACAGTAAGTGCTCTGGCTGAAAAAGGGAAAAAGAAAAAAAGTCTTACTTATGAAGAGATTGTTGAAGACCTGAATGAATTCAGCCTGGGAGCAGAAAATTTAGAAGACATTTTGGAACACCTCCAGTCCCTGGGTATAAATGTGGGTAATGAATCCGACACTGACGGTGAAACAGATGAGCAGGGTGACAATGAAAGTCTGGAAACAGAAGAGGTTGTCATTCCTGATGGTATTGAAATAGATGACCCGGTACGAATGTATTTAAAGGAAATCGGAAGAGTTCCCTTGCTTACCGCAGAGCAGGAAATAGATCTTGCCCATAGAATAGAAAATGGTGATGAAGATGCCAAAAAGCAACTGGTTGAGGCTAACCTCAGGCTGGTTGTAAGTATTGCTAAACGCTATGTAGGTAGAGGTATGCTCTTTCTGGATTTAATTCAGGAAGGCAACCTGGGTCTTATGAAAGCAGTAGAAAAATTTGACTATCGCAAGGGGTTCAAATTTAGCACTTATGCTACCTGGTGGATCAGGCAGGCAATAACTCGAGCTATAGCTGACCAGGCCCGCACTATACGTATACCTGTACACATGGTAGAGACTATTAACAAGTTGTCACGGGTACAGCGCAGCCTGTTACAGACACTGGGGCGAGAACCTACACCATTTGAAGTAGCCATGGAAATGGATATCCCGGTAGACAGGGTAATAGAAATAATGAAGGTAGCCCAGGAACCGGTTTCATTGGAAACCCCTATTGGGGAAGAAGATGACAGCCATCTAGGTGATTTTATAACTGATGAAGATGCAGAATCTCCCGAGGAATCGGCCTCCTTTGTGCTATTACGAGAGCACCTGGATGGTATCCTTAACACCCTTACCGAGAGAGAAGAGAAGGTGTTGCGGTTAAGATTCGGCTTGGATGATGGCAGGCCCCGTACCCTGGAAGAAGTGGGACAGGAATTTGGAGTTACCCGGGAAAGAATCAGGCAGATAGAAGCTAAAGCTCTACGTAAACTAAGGCATCCTTCGCGGAGCAAAAAACTTAAGGATTATATTGAATAAGGCGATTGTTGGTTGACAATTGGCCTATAGGAAGATATAATATTTCTCGTTGGGGCATTCCTCGATAGCTCAACGGTAGAGCATCCGGCTGTTAACCGGAGGGTTGTAGGTTCGAATCCTACTCGGGGAGCCAGTGATAATTCTAGGGCGGTAACCCTATAAAAGTTACCGCTTTTTATTTGATAGAAACCCCGAAAAAACAATAGAGTTTTCTATTGACCTATTAAGAGATATTTTGGTATACTAACTCTTGCGGGGTTCCGCGGTATTCCGGGCCTATAGCTCAGTTGGTAGAGCTACCGGCTCATAACCGGTTGGTCCCAGGTTCGAGTCCTGGTAGGCCCACCATTTTCAGAAATCAGTGTTCAGAAGCAGGATGTCAGACTTGGCAATTATAGTTATTACGACATCCGACTTCCGACATCTGTTACGGCCCCTTGGTCAAGCGGTTAAGACACCGCCCTTTCACGGCGGTAACGGGGGTTCGAGTCCCCCAGGGGTCACCATTTTAAGGGCGATTAGCTCAGTTGGGAGAGCACCTGCCTTA
>JAAYCQ010000126.1 GCA_012729715.1 Syntrophomonadaceae bacterium | reverse complement strand
CGGGAAGATCTTTATACTGGTTAATTATTTCCTTGAAGTCTGCCATTACATTTTCACCTCCCTGGGGATATAATCATCTATTTATCAAGGAATTAAAATAAATCCATTTCTTATAACGTCTTTCAAGGTATTTAACAGTTTTCAGCCTGTTTTAACCTTATACTACTGGGATCGAGTAAAATAACCGAAACTAAAGTACCTGCTTCAATTGCCGGATTTCCGGCAGGTAGATCAATTAAGGCGTTACAGTTTACCAGCGAACGAATCATGCCAGGCTTTTGCCCGGGTAAAACCTTTACCCTCCAGATGCTGCCATCAGTGGTTAAATAGGACCGTACAAAACGTCGCTCACTACCTTTGGCACCTATATTATCCAGACATTGAGCTTTCACCCTGGGGGTGTAAGGTTCTTTTCTCTGTAGAGCTCGAATCACTGGAGCAACCAGCAGTTCATAACCTACAGCACAGGCAGCCGGATTACCGGATAGAGAAATAAGGCATTTCTTATTCCATAATGCGGCCCCGTTATGGCCCCCTGGTTGAATGGGAACTCCCCAGAAAAGCATTTCCCCTCCCATTTCGGTAAAGAGTGTTTTGGTTTCCGCCTCTTTCCGGGCATAAGTTCCACCTATAGTTATGAGCAAGTCAGCATCTTCTATTATCTCCTGCATGTAAGTTACCAGTTCAGCCCGCCCTTTATTACCAACAACATTCAGAGCTATAATTTGAGCACCATCTCGCCTGGCCAGAGTAGCAATTAAAGGTCCGTTACTATCTCTTAAACAGCCGGGGCCGGAAGTCTCTTTCCAAGATACCAGTTGTTCTCCCAGACTGAGTATCGCTACCCGGGGACTACTATATACCTGTACTTCGGTTCTTCCCTGAGCAGCCAGTACTGATATTAAACCAGGAGAAATTATACTCCCTTCCTGAGCATACAGCTCACCGGCTTTAATATCCTCACCTGCCTGACGAATAAATTCGCCTGACCTGATTGCTTTCTCCAGGTAGATTTCAGTTTCCCCAATTTCTACCTCTTCATGGGGAACCAGAGACGTACCGCCATGGGGAATAACTCCACCAGTTCTTACCTCTATAGTCTCTCCGCTGTTTAATGTAAGAGGTATTTGCTCTGCTGAAAGGGTGCCGACTATAGACAGTTTTCTATGGCCATCCAGATCATTTGCATGTAACACATAACCATCCCGTGCTCCTGAGGACCACGCAGGAAGATTTTCTCCTGCAACTAAATTCTCAGCCAGAGTCCGGCTACTAGCTTCCAGTATGGACAACTTCTCTTTAGCCGGCGGTGTAAGGTTTTGTAATAAAAGCTGCTGGGCTTCTTCCAGACTTACATCAAGCAACACTGCCTGACCTCCGTTCTTAAAAACTGCAACTTTTGCCAAAGGGGCAAATGGGATAGTGACAGACTTTACATTCTTCACAAAATCCACCATGTCCCAGTGCTGCTATTTCTACCCGGTTTATACGTTCACCGGCAAAAATTCGAGGCAATAAAAGGTCAAAAGTAGTAGTACGGCTGAACAAAGCACCGGCGGGAACGCCACATATAGCAACGTGCTCGCGATAAGCTACCATGTTCTGGGATCCGGGAAGTGCCGGCGCCCCGTAGAAAACTACTTCCGCTCCGCTGGCTCTTATACCTACAGGTGTGACATCATCAGGATCAACTGACATACCACCAGTAACCACAACCAGTTCAGCGCCTTCTTCAATATAGTTGTTTATTTCCTGGGCTATTATCTCGGGATTATCCGGGACAATAACCTGTCCCATGATTCTGCCCCCAAATGGAGTTACTTTTTTACGGATTAACCGGCCAAAACCATCTTTTATCTGGCCATTATAAATCTCACTTCCGGTAGTAACAATTCCCACCCAAAGCGGGCTAAAAGGCATAACCGAAATCAGTGGTTCCGGGTTCGCGGCCAACTTTTCGGCTTCCTCCAGGATATACCTTTCAATGGCCAGAGGTATTACCCGGGTACCTGCCACCAGTTGTCCTTTAACTACCGGTCGTTTATTATGCACGGTGGCCAGGATGACATTGTCCAGGTTGTTAATCCAATTAAGGCGATTTACATCTATATTTAGTAATCCATCATACTGGGCACAGAGATTAACTCGCCCCTGGCTAGGTTCTGTACAGCTTAAACCCTTACCGGCTGCTTGCCGGGCTAGCCTGGTAGCAGCTTCGTCTTCATGAACCAGATTATCCTGCGGTTCCCATACATAGATATGTTCCTTACCCATATCTAATAGTATAGGGACATCAGCCGGGGTTATTAGCTGTCCCCTGCGGTAAGCCCGGTACTTTTCTCTTCCGGGTACCACTTTGGTAATATCATGACAAAGCTCTAAACCTATTGCCTCTTGAACAGGTACCTTTTTCATTCTTAAGCCTCCTACAATTTTGCCAGTTTTACAGCACAGACTTTGTATTCACCAGTTCCGGTAATCGGATCCAGATGATGACTGGTGATGGCATTGGTAGGAGTTTCACTGTAGTGGAATGACATCCAGATTACACCCGGGAGTACCCGGTCAGTAACCTTGACGGCAGTTTCAACTTCCCCTCGGCGGGAAGCAACCTTTAGTTTATCACCGGTAACGACCCCAAGTTTTTCAGCATCTACAGGATTTAATTCTGCCCACTCACGATCCCATATGCTCATGATACCCGGGGAATATGGAGTGGTAACATTGTAGTGATGCAGAATTCTCCCCGTCGATAGCAGGAAGGGGTATTCCTCATCCGGCATTTCTCCGGGTGGTATATGATCGGAAGGCTGGAAGAGTCCCAGTCCGCGGGTGAATTTTCCTGAATGCATAAACTGAGTACCAGGATGATCCAGGGTGGGGCAGGGCCACTGCAAACCTTTCTTATCCAACCGTTCATAGTTAGTTCCAGCCATAGAAGGTGTCAGGGAAGCCATTTCATCCCAAATATCTTCGGGGCTATTGTAATTTACCGGATAACCCATACTATTAAACATTTCACAAATGCTTTCCCAGTTAGCCTTACCGGGAATAGGTTCTATAGCCTTGCGTACTCTCTGGATACGACGTTCGGTATTGGTAAAGGTACCGTCACATTCTGCGAAACTGGCTGCCGGTAGTATTACATCGGCATATTCAGCCGTCTCGGTGAGGAAGAGCTCTTGAACTACCAGGAACTCCAGTTTTTCCAGGGCTCCCCGAATATGATTGCTATCGGGATCAGTAAGCACCGGGTTTTCACCCAGGATATACATAGATTTAACTGTGCCTTCATGGGCAGCTTCAAACATCTCAGGAATCTTTAAGCCCACTTTATCTGGCATGGGTCTTCCCCAGGCCTTCTCAAATTTTTCTTTAACATCAGGAT
>JAAYCQ010000125.1 GCA_012729715.1 Syntrophomonadaceae bacterium | reverse complement strand
GTAAACCTATTAACCTGGAGGAAAATCCTTTTGAACCCCCGGAAATGCGCATGGCGTTTAAAATCTTAAAAGATAATGATTTTGCTCCCTACTGGATTGAATTGGGTAAGGAGATAGACGCTGATATAAGTAAATTTTGGGATGAAGTGCAGCATTTTAAACGCTATACCGGTATCTTTTACCGGGACAAACATAACCGTTTAGCTATGGAACGGTTTGAAAAGAAAAAGGCCCATTTTTATTTTGAACAGCGCCTGATTTTAGAGAATGTAAATAAAAAAATACTAAATTATAATTTACATTGTCCTACCTTCACCCTGGGGCGAACCAATTTATCCGTTGATGATGAAATGTACCGGGTAATTAGCCAGGTGGAGAAGGTAATTGAAGAGGCAAAAGAGTCCGGCAATTCTAAATAAGCCAGTTCTTGGGACGGTATAAAGATTAATGGCAGGGGAATAATATGGTAAAATAGGAAGGACTGGATATGCTGGGCTTTTATATTACTGCAGGAGTTGCATTGCTCCTGCTCTTACTATCATTGCTATACATAAAAGTTAACATCAAGGTGGAGTTTTTCACCAGTCCCGGTAATACTATGCTTACTGTAAGAGCATCCTGTTTTTCTAAAGAACTGCAGAAAAGATATCCATTGCGTGATTTTAATACTATCTTGAATTACCTGACCGATTCCTGGAAAAAACGTCAGGAGAACAAAAAAAACAAGGAAGCTACTCGGGAAAAAAGTAGTCTGGACACCAGTATTTATTATCGTTTAGTTAATTTCGGGGCCAAATATCTGGTGATAGAGCGTTTGGACTGGAGCAGCGGTATTGGACTAAATAATGCTATGTATACGGCTATTAGCAGCGGCGGATTATGGGCCGTAAAAGGTATGCTGGTCGGTTTTCTTAGCAGTAAGAGCCGCTTGCAAGATATTAACCTGCAGGTGGAGCCGGATTTTAATGGGGAGAAGGTGGTAAGCCACCTGTATTGTATATTAAAGATGCGAATAGTACATATTATCCTTATAACATCCTACTTTCTCGTTTTAATAGTCAGGGGGTATTTTAATGGATTCACAGCAAGAAAAGCAGAGCCATCCCATTGAGGGGCTAATGAAAACTGCTATGCAGGCAATTAAAGAAATGGTAGACGTTAACACCGTGGTCGGCGATGCCGTGGAAACTAATGACGGTACGGTTATTATACCTATATCCCAGGTAGCCTGCGGATTTGCCGCCGGTGGTGGAGAATATGAGACGATTGCTTCCTCTAAATCCCAGGGGATGCCTTTTGGAGGAGGTAGTGGTGCCGGTGTTTCAGTAAAACCGGTAGGTTTTCTGGTAGTAAGAATGAATGATGTACGGCTTATTTCCGTAGGTGGTAATCAACTGGCCGAGCGGGTGGTAGATGTAATCCCCCAGGTTTTGGACCGGTTAGAGAATATTAAGGCGAAAAAGAAACCGGCGGCTGAGGAGTAGACTGGAATAGACGCGGAAATCGCGGATTATAAAGGATCTACACGGACTTTTAATAAGGGAATAGACACTGCTACCTTAATGGCGACCGGAGAAAGCATCAGTGTGCCCTATGGGTGCGAATTCCGCGTCAAAAAAACTTTGCCGGACAGCTCTTTGATATGGGCTGTTCTATTTTTTTGCCTGTACACATACCTTTTCTACAAAGCTAATGCTGGAGGAATTGGTATGTTAAACGTAATCTGGTTATTGTTGCTGGCTTCTGGTATTATCGTAGCTGCTATTAACGGCAATGTTGAGGTAGTAACCGAGGCTGCTCTGAGTTCCGCTCGTGGTGCCGTAAAAGTTTGCTTTGACCTGATAGGGATTATGGCTCTATGGCTGGGGATAATGAAAATTGCTGAAAAAGCGGGTATGGTGCAAGGAATAGCCAGGTTAATGAAACCTCTGATTAGACGGCTTTTCCCTACAATTCCAACGGATCATCCTGCTATGGGCGCGGTAATACTAAACCTTAGTGCTAATATGCTGGGTCTGGGCAATGCTGCTACCCCCTTTGGCATGAAAGCCATGCAAGAATTACAGCGGCTAAATGGGGACTCTGACGAGGCTTCGGAAGCCATGTGTACCTTTTTGGCGATTAACACCTCATGCATTACCCTGGTACCTGCTACTATTATTGGGGTACGGGTATCATTTGCTTCCGCCAATCCCACTGAAATCGTGGGTCCCTGCATATTTGCTACGGCTGTAGCTATGACTATAGCTATTACTCTCGATTACTGGTTTCGGCGTTATAGTCCCTGGCGGAGGATACCCTAAATGAGCCTGGCCTTTTTAGATACCATTTCCCGTTGGGCTATCCCTTTTCTTCTCCTGGTTATACCACTGGTCGGTTTCTTAAGGAAGGTTCCAGTTTATGAGGCCTTTGTTGAAGGGGCTGAGGAAGGCTTTACTACTGCCGTCAAAATCATACCGTTTTTGGTAGGAATGATGGTGGCTATTTCAGTATTCCGGGCGTCGGGTGCGATGGAAGCTTTAAGCCATGCGGTGGAAGCCCTAACCAGCAGGGTGGGGATACCATCTGAAATATTACCCCTGGCTATTATGCGTCCTCTCTCTGGCAGTGCAGTGCTGGGTATGGCTACCGAATTAATGAAAACCCATGGCCCTGATTCCCTTATTGGACGTCTGGCTTCAGTTATGCAGGGAACTACGGATACCACCTTTTTTGTTCTGACCATTTATTTTGGCTCCGTTGGTATAAAAAAATATCGCTATTCCATTGTTACCGGGCTGACCGCAGATGTTACCGGGTTTATTGCCTCTGTATATATATGTAATCTATTATTTAAATAAGAAACTGTTCACGCGCATCCGGGACAGGGGGACAGGTCCGTTGTCCCACTGTCCCACGCGATTTACCTACCTAATTTTACAAGTTGACAGGATTTATTTAAAGAAAGTATATTTACCGTAGAAATCGAAGTTTAGTCATAATTTAATAAGCTTGAATGATGGATATGGGAGAATGGGGCTAAAGCCATACCGAAGGAGCAAGTTATTTTCCTGCCCGGGTTCATAATGAAACTCTCAGGTTGTAGGACTATATCCGGACATACTCTGGAAAGCGTAAGCACCGAAGGAGCAAACCTTTAACAGGTGAATCTCTCAGGTTAATAGACAGAGCACGGGAATAATAAATTCTCGTGCTTTTTTAATTTCTGCATTAGAATTTGAAGTCTTAATGAGGAGGTGGATAAAAAAAGCTTTTTTAGGCAAAATAACATTTAAGTTAAAAGTCTATAAAATGGATGAAAGGCAGCGAGAGAGCGGATATTAATCCCGCCGAAGGAGCAAGTCAGGTACTTATCCGGTCCCTGGTGAAACTCTCAGGCGTAAAAGAATCGCACCTGGACAGGACTCTGGAAAGTCTGACGGACACCGAAGGAGCAAGCTTAAGCAGCGAATCTCTCAGGTAAGCAAACAGGGGACAAGGATAATCTTGATCTTCTGTTTTTTTATACCCGTAAACTATTGGAGGATTTTAACAATGGATTTACAGCAGGTTCTAATCATAACTAACAATCCAATAGTAAAAAATATTAACAATGCTGAAATATGTTTTGTCAGGGGGGATCAACGCCAGGTTCTTTACCAGGTATTAAACAAAGTAGCCGGGGGACATACTCTTTTGTCCCATCCTCTGGCGGGAAGCATTAAAACCGAAGACAATCCTTATCGGTCGGTAGTGTTAAGTACGTCCATAACGGAAGCTAATTTATCAACCCTTAATATGCTGGAATATTGTCTGGGAAAAGTGGAATCTGGAGTCAGGGACGGAATGCAGTCCCGGCAACATGACCAGTTGGCCCAGGATTTCCAGATGATTGATAAAGAATTGTTGGATAACGCACTGCAATCATTAATTAGAAGGCAGGTGTAAGGATGGAGCAGATTTACGATTTGCTGGTTTTGGGCGGTGGCCCTGCAGGACTGGCAGCAGGGATGTATGGAGCACGGGCACGGATGAAGACTGCCATTATTGAGAAAGGCAGGCCCGGAGGTCAGGCAGCAACTACAGAGGATTTAGAGAATTATCCGGGGTTTGGCCGGGGTACTACCGGACCTGGACTTACCCAGGCTATGGCCGATCATGCCAGTTCTTTTGGAGCCGAATTTATCAAGGATACCATAGTATCCCTGGATTTACAGTCTTCACCTAAAAAAGTTGTAGGCAGAAAGGGTGAATATCTGGGAAAAGCGCTGATATATGCACTGGGAGCTGAACCCCGTATGTTAAGGGTACCCGGAGAAGGCAAACTCCGGGGTAAAGGCGTCAGCTATTGTGCTACCTGTGATGCCGACCTGTTTGAAGAATTAGAGGTGGCAGTAGTAGGCAGCGGTGATGCTGCTATTGAAGAAGCTGAATACCTGAGCAAATTCGCTGACCTGGTAAGCATAATTGTAATTCACGAAGAGGGTAAAGTTGATGCTAATCAGGTATCTTTTGAACGGGCTCAGCAAAATCCCAAATTAAAGTGGGTATGGAATTCCATTGTTAAAAGTGTTAACGGCGAAGAACTGGTAGAGAGTATAACCCTGAAGAATATTCAAACCGGGGAAGAAAGTGATTACCCGGTTAATGGCGTGTTTATATTTATCGGTACTGTCCCCCTCACTGAAGTGCTCCCGGAACAGGTGCAGGTAAATCCGCAGGGTTACATTATTACTGATGAGAAAATGGCTACCAGCGTGGAGGGTGTTTTTGCTGCCGGTGATGTCAGAGTCAAATATCTGCGCCAGGTAGTAACGGCGGCCAGTGATGGGGCCATAGCTGCAGTAGCTGCGGAGAAATATGTACATGAAACCGAGTTGTGGGAAAAAGAGGTTTTAAAGGCCCAAAAACCTGTTTTTGTTGCCTATTACAACCCTACCGACATGAATGGAACCGAGAAAGTAGGCATAGTTGACCGCTTTGTACGGGCCAACAATGAACGTTTCTCGCTGGTAAAAGTTGATGCTACCCGTAACGAACTGGTAGGAAGGCGCTACAATTTCAATTTGGATAAGCTGCCTATGCTTCACGTTTTTGTTAATGGGGAAGTAAGACAGGAAGTAGCAGAGATAAATGAGGCCACCCTGGAGGCTATTAGCAAATTATTATAAGGAGTGAAAATTATGATCGAAGTAAACAAAGATAATTTTGACAATGAAGTTCTTCAGGCCAGTGGAGTAGTAATGGTTGATTGGTGGGGCCCCAAATGTGAACGTTGTTTGGAACTAATGCCCCATGTAGAAGAACTGGCCGGTAAGTACCAGGGCCAGATAAAATTCTGTTCGGTTGATACTTCGGGTAACCGGCGCCTGGCTATAGGTCAGAAAGTATTGGGTCTGCCTGCCATTCTCTTTTATAAAGATGGTCAGAAAATAGATGAATTATCTGGACAAGAAATAGCACCGGAAGATGTTGAAGCCAAGATTAAACAATACGCCAAATAAGAAGGGAGGAATATCAAGTGCAACTGGAACTGGGAAATATCCTGGTAAAGGATGTCCAATTCGGTGATAAAACCGAGTTTAAGAACGGGATCGTTTACGTAAATGGAGAGGAACTGTTAGATAACATTAAAGACGATCGCCTGGCCAAAATGGAGGTCCACATTGTACATCCCGGAGATGATGTGAGAATATGCCCGGTTAAAGATGTTTTGGAACCACGAGTCAAGGTGGAAGGTGGGGGTCAGGTTTTCCCAGGTATTTTTGGCAACGCAGAAATGGTCGGAAGCGGCAAAACTAATGTTTTAAAGGGCATGACCGTACTAACCGTAGGCAAAATAGTAGGTTTTCAGGAAGGAATAATTGACATGTCCGGCCCTGGAGCTGAATACACTCCGTTTTCCCAAACCATCAATCTGGTTATCCTCTGTGATAAAGTGGAGGGACTGCCCCAGCACGAACACGAAGAAGCAGTACGCCTGGCCGGATTAAAGGCTACCCGCTATATCGCTGAGATAGCAAAAAATGTTACCCCGGATGAGACCTTTACTTTTGAAACCAAACCCCTAACCGAACAACTGTCCCAGTATCCGGATTTACCCAAAGTGGCCTATGTCTATATGTTGCAGACCCAGGGTTTGATGCATGATACCTACCTATACGGCCTGGATGTTAAAAAGATTCTACCTACTTTTCTCTATCCTACCGAGGTTATGGATGGCGCAATAATAAGCGGAAACTGCGTCTCCGCCTGCGATAAAAACGCTACCTATCACCACTTGAATAATCCTGTAATTGCCGATCTTTTCGTTCGGCATGGCAAAGACCTGAACTTTATTGGTGTGGTAGTAACTAATGAAAATGTAACCTTGCTGGATAAGGAGCGTAGCTCTAATTTTACTGCCAAACTGGTGGATAGCCTGAAAGTAGATGGGGTAATTATCAGCGAAGAGGGATTTGGTAATCCTGATGCTGATTTAATTATGAACTGTAAAAAAATCGAAGCTCTGGGGATTAAAACAGTACTGGTAACAGATGAATACGCTGGTCGTGACGGTGCCTCCCAGTCTTTGGCAGATGCTAATCCGTTGGCCAATGCAGTAGTAAGCGGCGGTAATGCCAATGCCATTATTGAGCTACCATCCATGTCCAAGGTGATTGGCTATATTGAAGCTAGCAAAATTATTGCTGGAGGTTTTGACGGGGCTCTAAAGGAAGACGGCTCTATAACGGTTGAGATTCAAGCCATAACTGGTGCTACCAATGAACTGGGATTTAACCGTATGGGGGCCTTGGAATTCTAGATTAAATGTGAAAGGAAGGAAAGTTAATGGATAAGAGTTTTTTTGCTGATAAAAAAATATGCATTCTAGGAGATCGCGATGGTATACCGGGACCGGCCATAGCGGAATGTATTAACACAGTTGGCGGTGAAGTGCTGTTTACCAGTACCGAATGTTTTGTTTGAACTGCTGCCGGGGCCATGGACATGGCCAATCAAGCACGCATCAAAGAAACCGCAGAAAAGTATGGTTCAGATAAAGTAGTAGTTATACTAGGCGGTGCAGAAGCCGAATCAGCCGGATTGACGGCAGAAACTGTAATTAATGGGGATCCCACTTATGCCGGGCCCCTAACCAATATAGCTCTTAAACTGCCGGTATATCACATTTTCGAAATTAAAGACTTGATTGATTCCGAGGTTTACGATGAACAGATCAGCATGATGGAAATGGTACTTGATGTTGATGCGATTAAAAGCGAAATGGAGAGTATCAGGCAACAGTTTAGTTAAAACAAAGGGGGTAGTAAAAAGTGGCCAATATAAGAGTAGTCCATTATTTAAACCAGTTCTTTGGGCAAATTGGCGGGGAAGATAAAGCCGATATAACCCCATTTAGCAAAGATGGTCCGATAGGTCCGGGGACAGCGTTGGAAAAGGCTATGGGCGATGATATGCCGATTGTGGGTACGGTAATATGTGGTGACACTTATTTCAATGAAAATCTTGACACAGCCACTGAAGAAGTTATTGCACTGGTAGCCAGTTTCAAACCTGACCTGCTTATAGCTGGACCTGCTTTTAATGCCGGAAGATACGGCATGGCCTGTGGGGCAGTGTGTGCTGCCGTACAGGAGAAACTTAAGATACCGGTTGTGACTGGTATGTATGAAGAAAACCCCGGCGCTGATATGTATAAGAAAAATGTTTATATAGTTAAAACCGGTAATTCAGCGGCGCAAATGCGTACCGCCGTACCGGCCTTAGCCCGATTAGCAACCCGGTTGGCTAAAGGAGAAGTTATAGGCTCACCAGCAGAAGAAGGTTATTTGGCCCGGGGAATTCGCAAAAATGTTTTCCATGAACAAAGAGGCTCAGCCCGGGCAGTGGAGATGCTGCTCAAAAAAATAAAGGGAGAACCCTTTACTACTGAATATCCTATGCCGGTATTTGATCGGGTAAGCCCCCGGCCCGCCATCAAGGATTTAAGCAAGGCCAAAATTGCTCTGGTAACATCGGGAGGTATAGTGCCTAAAGGAAATCCGGATAGGATAGAATCTTCCAGTGCTTCTAAATTTGGACGCTATGATATCAGTGGTATTAATGATTTAACCGAGGAAACTTTTGAGACGGCTCATGGCGGTTATGACCCGGTTTATGCCAATAAGGATGCGGATCGGGTATTACCGGTAGATGTAATGCGCAAACTGGAGAGGGAAGGTAAGATTGGTAAACTGCATGATGTTTATTATGCCACCGTAGGCAATGGTACTTCGGTAGCCAATGCCAAAAAATATGCCAATGCTATAGGACAAGAATTAAAACAAGAAAATGTTGATGGGATAATTTTAACCTCCACCTGAGGGACCTGTACTCGTTGCGGTGCAACGATGGTAAAAGAGTTGGAGGAAGTAGTAAATGTACCTGTGGTTCACGTTTGTACGGTTGTTCCTATTTCTATGACCGTAGGCGCCAACCGAATCGACCCGGCAGTGGCCATTCCTCACCCATTGGGCAACCCTCAGTTAAACCGGGATGAAGAATTTGCCCTGCGTACCAGTATAGTGGAAAAAGCATTAAAGGCACTATCTACCGAGGTCAGTGAGCAGACAGTATTCTAGAATCATTATCGAAAACCATATCGGTGTCGTAAAGTCTTTGTGGGAAAATGAGATTTTTGCCTCCAGCGGTAGGGGCTGTACCGGACCAGTTATACTGATTGTTGCTGAAGATTAAAGTAAAAGCTGTAGAAATTTTAAAGGCAAATCAGTATTTATAGGTTAAAATAGAATTATTATGCGAAAAGGAGGGAGAATAAATTTTCCATGAAAAGCGATATTGAAATAGCTCAAGAAGCGAAGATGCAGCCTATAATCGAGGTCGCCCGGTCACTAGGATTGAGTGAAGATGATATTGACCTTTATGGTAAATATAAGGCCAAAGTCTCTCTTGATGTCTGGCACAGGCTAGAAGGTGAACCCTCGGGAAAATTAGTCTTAGTTACGGCCATAACTCCTACACCAGCGGGTGAAGGAAAAACTACAACTACAGTAGGGCTAGGACAAGCCTTAAACCGGGTTGGGAAAAAGGCAATTATTGCCTTACGGGAACCTTCTTTGGGCCCCAGTTTTGGTATAAAAGGCGGAGCAGCAGGTGGGGGTTATTCGCAGGTTATTCCCATGGAGGATATTAACCTGCATTTTACTGGTGATATTCATGCCGTTACCACTGCCCACAATCTGCTGGCGGCGATGCTGGATAATCATCTGCACCAGGGTAATCAGCTAAATATTGATCCGCGTCAGGTAGTTCTACGCCGGGCTATGGACTTGAATGAAAGAGCCCTGCGCAATATTGTTCTGGGGCTGGGTGGGAGAATTAACGGTGTTCCCCGCGAATCAGGTTTTGATATAACCGTAGCCTCGGAGGTAATGGCAGCTCTATGTCTGGCTACCGACCTGATGGACCTCAAGGAACGATTTAAGCGCATTGTGGTAGCTTATACTTATGACGGTCGCCCAGTAACAGCTGATGACCTCAAAGCTGCCGGTTCCATGGCTTTACTTATGAAAGATGCCATTAAACCCAATCTGGTCCAGACTCTGGAGAACACCCCGGCCTTTGTTCATGGCGGGCCTTTTGCCAACATAGCCCACGGTGCCAATAGTATAATGGCTACCCGTATTGGTATGAAACTGGCGGATTACATGATTACTGAGGCCGGCTTCGGTGCTGACCTGGGAGCCGAGAAATTTTTCAATATAGTCTGCCGCTATGGTCAAATGAAACCTTCGGCAGTAGTACTGGTAGCTACCATTAGAGCACTCAAGAACCATGGTGGAGTACCTAAGGATCGCCTGGGTGAAAAGAACATGGAGGCACTGGAACAAGGCGTGGAAAACCTGGAGAAACAGCTGGAGAATATTCAGAAGTTTGGATTGCCGGTGGTAGTTGCTTTGAACGAATTCCCCACCGATACCAGCGAAGAGGTCGATTTTGTAATTGATAAATGCAAAGCAATGGGAGCCGATGTAGCACTTTCTCGGGTTTGGGCTCAAGGTGGGGCCGGAGGAGAGGAACTGGCTCAAAAGGTAATTGCCGCAACTGAAAAACCTTCTGAATTCAAATTCCTTTATGAACTGGATAAACCCTTAAAAGATAAAATTGAGACGGTCTGCAAAGAAATTTATGGTGCTGATGGAGTAAGTTATACACCTGAAGCCAGTCGTCTACTGCAGAAGTTTGAAGACCTGGGTTATGGAAATCTTCCGGTATGTATGGCTAAAACCCAATACTCACTTTCCGATGACCCGGACAAAAAGGGACGTCCCCGCAATTTCAATGTTATCATCAGAGAAGTGAGGCTATCTGCCGGAGCCGGATTTGTAGTTGCTTTAACCGGCACTATCATGACCATGCCCGGCCTGGGTAAAACCCCGGCAGCCGAAAAAATTGATATCAAGCCCAACGGAGAAATTGTTGGACTATTTTAATCACAAAAAAAGAAGGTTGGGAAAGTACCTTTTCCCAACCTGTTTTTTTCTTGTATGTCACTCTGAGCGATAGCGAAGAGTCTTAGACCCTTCGGCTTTGCCTCAGGGTGACCCCCATGAAAATACTTGTACCCTATCAATGCAAAAGTGTTATTGATGACTTTTTATATAGTCATCAATTATTGCATCATAACCAGCCATGATATCCTGAATAACCTTGTTACTGCCGGAATTAATGATTTTATCATCCACCTGGCTTACCGGTAATACCTTGGGTGAAGTAGATGATATGAAAATAGCATCCATATTAAGCATTTCTTCCAGGCTGATTTCCTTTTCCACCACCTGATACCCTTGATTTTGGCAAGCAGTTAAAACCATTTGCCGGGTAATACCTTTTAGTACCTTGTCCGCCGGGGCGGTGTAAACAACGTCTCCTTTAACCATAAACAAATTGGATCTGCCGCCTTCGCTTACATTACCTTCCCGATCTACCAGTAAAGCCTCATAAGACCCGGTTCTACGTTTAGCTTCATCTACTGCATTACGATAATCCGCCCGGTCTACCTTGGCATTGGGATTAGGCCTTTCTACATGAACCAGAACGGTTTTAACTCCATTCTGATAAACCTCTTTGGTAGGGTAATCATGCTCCACAAAATAAGCATAAAAATCAGCCGGCTGGCCTGGTTCGGGATAATTTAATACAAACTTGATATTACCGTTTTCCACCTGATTGCTTCTAGCTAAATCCTGTAAACGTTGGCCAATCTCTTTATCATTAAGGGGTAAAACCAGATTAGTCAGCCTTGCCGAGTTTTTCAATCTTTCCAGGTGTTGTTCGAGAAATAGAGGTACACCCTCAATGACTCTTAATACTTCATAAAGAGAAATACCCTGCTCAATAAAATCAGGCGACAGTTCATCCTTCTCCATTTTCTGATTATTTTTAATCCAAATATTTTGATAGGAAATCTCCATTCTCAGTTCCTCCTTATCTTTTTTGACGCTGATTTACGCAGATTTATTATGATTCGCACAGATAATTTTTCAGGGGATATATTTCACCCTGCTTCTGACGACTCAGGACTTATATATTTTAAATACTTTCTTAATCCGCGCGAGCGAAGCGAGTCCGCGTCCATTTCCCATGTCATTAAAATTAGTTTTTCCTTTACAGATGAGAATATTAGCCGGTTTCAATCACGGCCATGCCATTTTATGGCAAGCATAGTCTTTGCAATATAGAAAATACTAACTATTGATATATTCTGGAAGGAAGTGATGCCCCATAACCCAGCATGCATGAATTTGTAAGCCAAGGCTTAAAACAATTATACAAAAAAGGAGGCCAAACTGTGGAAAAAACCAGTACTACTTGTAAAGTTAAAAGCTGTGCCTTTCATCACCCTGATGACCTCTGTGCAGCTGGCGAAATTCAAGTCGAAAACAACGTTGATGTTGCTGTCTGTGATACCTTCTATCCCCGGGATGTAAACAAACAATTCGTTAGTGGCAAAGATGTTCAAGCCGGAACAGACTTGCGTGATTCGGTAATGGCAGATGATAATTTGGGTATTAATGCCGCTGATTCCAGTCACATATACGAAAGCAGTGCCAGCAATCTTACTCCCCTGGTAGTATGTAATGTTGATGATTGCAAGTACTGGCAGCATGACGTATGTAAGGCTGAAGACATTACCATCGATGGGGCGGAAGCTGCCATTTCTGGTGACACCCGGTGTAAAACCTATGATCCCAAATAAAAACCAGCGGTGTACCTCCTTAGAACCGTAATTTACTACAGAGAAGATATGAATGGAGGAATCTAAATGCATAAAAAACCAATTGTTTACCCCTATATACCTAACTCGGCTCCTGAAACCAAGGCAGCCATGATGAAAGAAGTCGGGGTAACTGATCCTATGCAGCTCTATGAAGAAATACCGGAGCATCTTAAGTATACCCAGGAAATGAAGTTACCGGAACCAATTCTGGACGAGTATTCTATCCGCCGGCACACAGATGAAATCTTAGGTAAAAACAAAACCTGTTGTGAATACCTTTCCTTCCTGGGAGCAGGATGTGCCCAGCATTTTGTTCCGGCAGTATGCGACGAAATTAATGGGCGCGGCGAATTCCTGACTGCTTATGTTGGAGAATCAATGGGTGACCATGGTAAGTGGCAGGCTCTGTTTGAATACTGCAGCCTTATGGGTGAACTGATGGATATGGATATACTAAGTATTCCCATGTACGACGGTGGTCAGGCTGCTTCCAGTTCATTGCGTATGGCCAATCGTATAAATGACCGCAAAAAGGTCCTGGTACCTGCATCCATGAGCCCGGAAATATTTACGATTGCACAAAACTACCTTAACTCGGTTCCGGCGCCGGAAATTGAAATAGTAAAAATAGGTTTTGACTCTAACACCGGATTGATGGACCTGAATGACCTGAAAAAGAACATTTCCGCTGATGTATCAGCTGTATTTATTGAGAATCCCTCCTATTTGGGATTCATCGAAACTCAGGCAGAGGAAATAGGCAAAATTGCCCGGGAAGCAGGAGCTGAATTTATAGTCTATACTGACCCCATATCATTGGGAGTTATGGAAGCTCCGGCCAACTATGGCGCTAGTATTACTTGTGGGGATTACCACCCTCTGGGATTGCACCTGGGTGCTGGAGGTTGTCAGGGCGGTTTTATTGCCACCCATGATGATATGAAATATATCTCCGAATTCAAAGATTTGATGTTTGGCCTGACCGACACTTTACAAGATGGCGAATGGGGCTTTGGTGAAGTACTGTTTGATCGTACCTCCTATGGTTCCAGGGACAAGGGTAAGGAATTTACCGGAACCAGCACCGGGCTCTGGGCTATTACTGCTGCGGTTTATCTTTCTCTGATGGGACCCAGGGGTATGGAGGAAGTAGGAACCACCATAATGCAAAACTGCCAGTACGCAGCTAAAAAAATTGGTGAACTGCCCGGAGTTAAAATTCAGTTCTCCTCTCCTTCCTTTAAGGAATTTGTAGTGAATTTTGACATGACCGGCAAATCAGTAGCCGAGATAAATAAACACCTGCTGGAATTCAAAATATTTGGGGGCAAGGATTTGTCTAAAGAATTTCCCCAGTTCGGTCAGAGTGCCCTGTATTGTATAACCGAAGTACATCAGCATAAGGACCTGGACAAACTGGTCTACGCTTTACAGGGGGTTATCTCCTGCTAAATAGTACCAGCTATCTACAAGGAAAGGACTGAGATTTAATGGCAAGACAAAAGAAACTACTTAGAGATAATTACCACCAGGCAAGATGGGATGAGTCCATTATATTTGAGTTGAGTGTCCCTGGTGAAAGAGGAGTGCTGGTTCCTCTGGCCTGCCCAGGTGTCGTTAGTCAGGTGGGGGACGGAGTTTCAGCAATTCCAGCCAACCTGCGGCGCAAAAAAGCTCCCGCCCTCCCGGAAGTTAATCAAATGCGGGTAAACCGCCATTTTTACCATCTTTCCCAGGAAACTCTGGGTACTGATGTCACCCTGGGAATAAGTGAAGGTACCTGTACCATGAAATACAGTCCCAAGGTACAGGAGCATATGGCGGCCCGTCACCCCGGTATTGTTAATGTCCATCCACTGCAGGACCCTGAAACCATGCAAGGTATGCTGGAAATTTACTATCAGGTAGAGCAATTTTTAAAAGAAATCTCCGGCATGGATGCCTTCAGCTTACAGCCCGGCGGCGGCGCCCACGGTGTATATGCTAATGCTTCCATGATCAGGGCTTATCATCGCGCTCGGGGAGATAATAATAGAACTGAAATAATTACCACCATGTTCTCCCATCCCTGCGATGCGGCTACCCCAAACACAGCCGGGTTTAAAGTAATAACTCTGATGCCGGATGAAAGCGGCTATCCCGACCTGGAGGCCATGAAAGCGGCACTATCTGAGCGTACTGCCGGAATAATGATAACCAACCCTGAAGACACCGGCATTTACAATCCCAGGATAGAGGAGTATGTAAAAGCAGCTCACGCCGTCGGCGCCCTCTGTTCTTATGACCAGGCTAATGCCAACGGTATGCTTGGTATTCACCGGGCTCGGGAAGCGGGTTTTGACATGTGCCATTTTAACCTGCATAAAACCTTTTCCGCTCCTCATGGTTGTATGGGACCGGCAACGGGCGCTATCGGGGTAAAGGAATTCCTTAAGCCTTTCCTCCCTGTACCTCGGGTAGAATTTGATGGCCAGAAGTATATCCTTAATTCCAACTACCCCGAAAGCATTGGTAAAGTACGAAGCTATTTCGGAAATGCCAATGTGGTTTTGAAGAGCTACATGTGGATAATGCAGCACGGGGCTGAAGGCTTAAAAGAAGCTGCTATTTGTTCTGTATTAAACAACCAGTACTTTATGAAAAAGATTGCGGCTATACCCGGCATAGTTATCTGGTATGCGAAAGGTAAGCGTCGTCTGGAACAGGTACGCTACTCCTGGGAAAAACTTAAACAGGATACTGGAGTAGGTACTGACGATGTTAATAAACGGATTGTAGACTTTGGTATCGAACATTACTGGACTTCGCATCACCCCTGGGTAGTACCTGAACCCTTTACCCTGGAGCCATGTGAATCCTACAACAAAGAGGATTTGGATGAATATGTAGAGGTCTTGCAGCAGATTTCCAAGGAAGCCTATGCCGATGCCAACTTTGTAAAGACTGCTCCACACAAGGCTGCTTCTCATCGTCCTACCCATGAAGCAATTGACGAGGCCGAGTTAATTGCAGTTACCTGGAGACAATATCAGAAGAAACACGGTAAAAAATAGCTTTCTTAAACCATCTCCGTCCTCTGGGGCGGAGATGGACTAACTAAAAGAGCGGTGATTTAAGCATGAAAAAGCTGGGGGTAATCGTTAATCCAGTTGCTGGTATGGGTGGCCGGGTTGGATTAAAAGGCAGTGATGGGATAGAAATTCTTAGGAGAGCCAGGGAGATGGGAGCAGAGCCTGAATCTCCCCGCCGCGCTATAGAGGCCTTAAAGATAATAGCCAAATTGAAGAATGAAATCGAAGTATTGGCTTATCCTGATGAGATGGGTGCGGATGAATGCAGTCAGGCTGGCCTGGAGCCAGAAGTTATAGGATCTATCAAGAGTGGAGAAACTAGTCCGGAAGATACCATGGAAGCTGCCCGGGAAATGGCCCAAAAAGGGGTAGATTTGATTCTATTTGCCGGAGGCGACGGAACTGCACGAAATATATATACGGCAATAGGAGCGAAGATTCCAGTACTGGGTATTCCCGCAGGGGTTAAGATTCACTCGGCGGTATATGCGATAAATCCTCGTAGTGCCGGAGAAGTAGCCAGTCTTTACCTGCAGGGGCAGGTGGTAAATATACGTGAAGCCGAGGTAATGGATATAGATGAAGAGGCCTTTCGTCAAGGACGGGTAAATGCCAGGCTCTATGGTTATCTTAAAGTACCGGTGGAACGAAGGGTGCAAAGCGTGAAATCTGGTGCTCGTTCCGAACAGGCTGAAATGGAAGGTATGGCTGCAGAAGTAGCTGCCAACATGGAGAAGGATACCTTATATATAATTGGCCCGGGAACTACTACCCGTACCATTATGGAAAGATTAGAGCTTCCTAACACCTTGCTGGGAGTAGACGTAGTTTTTAACCGGGAGCTGGTAGCCAATGATGTAGGCGAAAAACAGCTTTTTAACCTTCTTGAGCAGCATAAAGGGAAGGCTCATATAGTAGTTACCGCTATCGGAGGACAAGGCCATGTTTTTGGCCGGGGCAATCAGCAGATAAGCCCTCGGGTAATCAGATTAGTAGGTAAAAATAATATTATCGTGGTAGCCAGTCGCGAAAAATTAGTAGCATTGCAACCTCACCCCCTACTGGTGGATACCGGCGACCCGGATTTAGATCAGGAACTAAGTGGCTATGTACGAGTAGTGACCGGTTGGGAAGACAGTATAATGTACCGAATAAGCAATGATGCCGATTAAAGAATTCTTAATTTCTAATTCTAAATTCTTAATTACTAAAAGGAGGGATATTTTTTGGCTAGAGGTTTAGAACTATTCCAACAGAGTGCAGTAGGCTTTACCAGGCAAATAAGCCCCTATGATACCCTGGTTTATTCTACTGTTAACCCCGGTCTTATGTATGCCCTGGTCTACCTGATGTGGGCCCCGTTCCTTTATCCCGGCGCACATATGCCCTGGGCTATACTAACCGTTTCCCAGATGTTTATAATTGCTGGACTGTACTGGTTACTTTCCGTAGCTATGCCCCGGCAGGGAGGTGAATATATCTATATCAGCCGCATCCTGCACCCGGCTTTGGGCCTGATGTCTAGTTTCATGATTTCCTTTACTGCAATATCCTGGACCGGGGTATGTTCAGACTGGGCATTAAAATATGCCCTGGTGGAGTTCTTTGCTTCCATGGGCATTGTAAGCGGAAATCAAATGTGGCTGCAGTGGGCCGCTGCTTTAAATGCACCCACTGTACGTGCCATACTGGGTACCATCATGATACTAATCATCTGGGTGGTATTCTACAAAGGCAGCCGGGCTATGATGAAAATGTCCTGGATGGCCTTAATCGGTACTGGCATTGGTGCTTTGACCTTTATCGTTGCGGCTTTAATGGCTGATCCTGGTACCTTTGCCGCCAACTTTACCCGCTTAAGCGGTTTAAACTATAACGATGTTATACCACTGGCAGCTCAAGCCGGGCACCCAACCAAATTCCTTTTTACTGCTACATTAATGGCTGGCTCTACTTATATTATTCTTAACACTTTGGGAGCTACCTTCGGGGCTAACCTGGCCGGTGAAGTACGCAGCGTACAAAAATCACAACTACTGGCTATGTTTGGTTCATTGGCTATTTTAATGAGTGCCTGGGCCATATTTTATGGTTTAAGCTATAAGATTTTTGGCGGTTTGTGGACCAATGCCCTGATGTACCTGGCGGGCTCCGGTAATTCGGCTTATCCCTTTGGCTCCTATGAGCCCTTTGCTACTATATTACTGGGTATTCTCACCCAGAGTCCCATATTTATTTTCCTGATAGCCATTGCTTTCTTTATGGCCACTTACGGTTCCTGTGCCGGTATGAGCTTTGGCCCTACTCGTAATATTTATGCCTGGGGATTTGACCGTCTGGTGCCGGCAAAGGTAGCACAGATTGATCCTAAAACGGGTTCGCCGGTTATTGCTTCTACCATTGCCCTGGCAGTAGCTGAATTATTTTTACTGTTAGACGTATTCCTGCCTGCCTGGACAGCTTATATTGGATATACCATTTTTACCTGGTTCCTGGCCTGGATACTCCTTGGTATATCCGGTATTGTCTTTCCTTATCGCCGGAAACTTCTATTTGATTCAGCACCTCCAGTGGTGCGAGGCAGATTTTTGGGTTTACCGGTAATAAGCTGGTTGGGCATATTTACCACTATTATAAGTGTTTCTATTTGCAGCTACCTTTTAATACCTTTCTTCAAGGGTGATATGCCCTATACCATGATAGTAATGTCTATTATACTTCTGGTTTTACCGTTAATAATTTACTACCTTTCCAAAGCCTCTTATGCCAGCCAGGGTATAAATATAGACATTCAGTTTTTGGAGATACCTGCGGATTAGGTCAAACTGAAATAAGGGGTGAAGCATTTAAATGAAAATATTTTACGCCAGTGATACCCATGCAGCTGAGAGCACATTTCGTAAATTTACCAATGCCGGACCTTTTTACAAGGCGGATATGGTAATATACGGCGGGGATTTTGTAGGTAAAGCGGTAGTTCCTATAATAAAAACTAGAGAGGGCTATTATGAAGCCACTTATTACGGCTCAACTGTAAGGATTAAAGACGAAGGGGAACTTCCGGACTTGCAAAAAACTCTTCGCGATGCAGGTTTTTATTGGGTAATCCTTAGCGAAGACGAAATAGACCGTATTGATGAAAACGATGTAGAGCGCATTACCAAAGAACTACAGATAAAGCAGATGGAAGAGTGGACTAAACTAATGGATGAGCGCTTTAAAAAGAACGGTATTCCCTGTGTGGTAATACCAGGTAATGATGACCCACTTTATATAGACGATTACCTGGATAAAATGGAATATGTGAAAAACGGAGATGGCAAAGTGGTCGAGATGAAAGGATTTGAGATACTATCTCTAAGCTATGGGCATCCTACCATCTTCAAGTACCCCCGCGACATTAGTGAAGAAGAACTGGCTGAGAAAATTGACAAATTGGCTGAGCAGGTTAAGAACATGGATAAATGTATTTTCAATATTCATGTTCCCCCCAGGGATACCGACCTGGACCAGGATACTCTTTATGATGAAGATTTAAACCCAATTTTAGATGGGGATTCTCTGGCCACAGGACCCGTAGGCAGTACTGCCGTAGCTGAGGCCATTAAAAAATACCAGCCCTTGCTAAGCTTACATGGGCATGTACACCCCAGCCGGGGAATCAGCCGAATAGGCCGGACCATCTGTGTAAATCCGGGCAGCAACTACGATGAAATTCAGCTCCGGGGCTGCCTAATTGACATTAACAATAGGGGAGAAGTTGAAAACCCAACTCTAACCTCTGGATAAAAAACAGCAGGGGGACGCTAAACGTCCCCCTGTCAACCTCTAACAGTGACTAATTAACTATCGTAATATCAGTGAAAAAAGTTCGGCCCGTGATTCAGATCTGCTCTCAAACACACCCCGTACTGCCGAGGTTATTGTAATGGCTCCCGGTTTTTTAATTCCCCGCATAGTCATACACATATGTTCGGCTTCGATGACTACTCCTACTCCAAAAGGGTTCAGGGCATCATAAATGCAGTCCGCTATCTGGGAGGTTAATCTTTCTTGCAACTGGGGACGCCGGGCATAAACTTCGGCTACCCGGGCCAGTTTACTAATACCTACCACCTTACCTCCGCGAGGGATATAAGCTACATGAGCTTTCCCGTAGAAGGGAAGCAGGTGATGTTCGCACAGGGAATAAATCGGAATATCCTTGACCAGTACCAGTTCATCATGAAATTCGGTAAATGAAACCTGCAGAAGATCGCGGGGGTCACAATCAATCCCGGAGAAAATTTCTTCATACATATTGGCTACTCGTCGGGGTGTTCCTTGTAACCCTTCCCGCCCGGTATCTTCGCCGATAGCTTCCAGTATAAGCTTAACTCCGGCCTCAATTTTGCTTTTATCAATGTTACCCATGGTTAGCCTCCATAACATACAATTAAGAATTCGAAATTCTTAATCCTTAACTCTCAACTATTATAATGCCTTATTTTATTTTATTTATCAAAAAGGAAAATTACATAGTATTGAATAATAACAATTGTAACAGGTAGTATAAAGAATAAATATGTAAAAGTAGGGAAAAAATTTGAGATTGGCAAAATATCTGGCGGAGGCAGGGGTTGCCTCCCGGCGTAAAGCTGAAGAACTAATTATGCAGGGTCGGGTAAAGATAAATGGACTGGTGGTAAAAGAGAAAGGCTGTACAATTAATCCTGATGTTGACAGGGTTGAATTTGATGGACGTATTATTAGCAGGGAAGAAAAAGTTTATATCCTGCTAAATAAGCCTGCTGGCTATATAAGCAGTGTTTTTGATCCTCAGGGGAGACCTACCGTGATGGAGCTATTAAAAGATATTAAATTACGGATTTATCCGGTAGGGAGATTAGATTTTGATACTGAAGGACTCCTGTTACTGAGTAATGACGGTGATTTTACCAACCTGATGATTCATCCCCGTTATGAAATAAATAAAACCTATCAGGCGTTGGTCAAAGGAAAGCCTGATAAAAAATCATTGCAGATATTGCAAGAAGGTATACAACTGGAGGATGGTATTACCGCACCGGCGCGGGTAAATATTTTAAAAACTTTTCAAGATAGAACTCTGTTAGAAATAGAAATTCATGAAGGTCGAAAAAGACAGGTAAAAAGAATGTGCCTGGCTGTTGGGCACCCGGTTATTAGTCTGAAAAGAACTACCTTTGGTTCTTTAAAATTACAGGGGGTAGCTCCGGGAAAATACCGCTTTTTAACTCCCAGTGAAGTGAATAGACTAAAACAGCAGGCGTCTGATCGGGGGTGAAGAAGTTATGTTATTAGTTTACACTGGCGATGGGAAAGGAAAAACCAGCAGTGCTGCCGGTATAGCCCTGCGTGCCTGGGGACACGACAGGCGGGTTCTATTTATCAGCTTTTTAAAGGGTAGTAATACTGCTGGAGAGTATAAAGCTATCAAACATATTGGGGATCCCAATTTTCACGTGTATGCATTTGGTCGTGAATGCCCATACCCGGGAATAGAATGTTGCCCGGGACAGCAGGAGTGCATAATTCAGGCCGATAAAATAAGCGAGCAAGATTTTGAGCAGGTTAAACTAGGTCTAAAACGGCTGCGCAATGAAATGGCCATAGGAAGATGGGATTTAATTGTTCTGGATGAGATAATTAATGTTTATAATCTTTTTGATTCATATCGGGAAGAAATTTTGCAGCTTGTTGACCAGGGAAAACATAACAGTGATTTCATTCTAACAGGTAGAAACTCTCCCCCGGAAATCAACTCCAGGGCCGACCTGGTTAGTGAAATAAGTGCGTTAAAACATCCCTATCAGCTGGGGATGATGGCCAAAAGGGGTATAGACTATTGATATTTGCAGATATGGCCAGAAGTGCATCCATGGGACGTCTGGCCCAATGGCAGGAAAAGCTTAACCAACTGAACTGTAGAAGCAGGGGCATTCTAATTATTTTTGCTGCCGATAACGGCATAAGTGTTGAACATTGCAGTATGTATAAACCCATGCAATCTGCCCTGATTGTTCAGGAGCATCTGAATGGGCAGTCACCCACCAGCAGGTTACTAAAAGCTATGCAAACCCGTGAAATAATTGTAGATGTTGGACTGGCTGCTTCGGTAAATAATACCCGTATATTAAATCGCAATATTCGTCAGGGCAGCTGCAATTTTCTACAGGAAGATGCCCTGAAGGAGGGAGAAGTAGTCAGGGCTATACAAATAGGTAAACAAATATGGGATGAAATTTCCTGCTCCAACTTTGATATAATAGCAGTAGGAGAAATTGGAATTTCTAACACTATTTCCGCGGCAGCCATAGCAAGCGTTTTATGTGGTTTACATCCCAATGATCTTACTGGAAAAGGGTCCGGGGATAGTAAAGTAATAGCTAAAAAAGTCGATATTATATGCAGGGCTATGGCACTTCGGACTCCTGATGCAACTAGTATAATAGATATTCTGACGAGATTTGGAGGATTGGAAATAGCTGCCCTGGCCGGATTTATATCCCAGGCCAAACTAAAGAATACCCCGGTAATGCTTGATGGTTATGTTACTTCGGTAGCCGCTCTATTAGCAAGTATTAATGAGCCTGGCGTGGTTGAATATCTACTTGCTCCCAGTTTATCTGATGAAACCGGACATCAGCTTATATTGGGCAAACTGGGTTTAGATTTTCTATTTGATATGGATATTAACTACGGTGAAGGGCTGGCAGCAGTTCTAGGTTTATATTTGGCCCGCTTAATTACTTTGCTTTAGCCAGAGCCGATTTTCAAATTAACCCGGCACTAAGCAGTGGCGGAACATTAATAAGAGGCGTGAATTTAAGACTTAGTATAGGCAGATAGGGGAGAGTTAATTGGACGGATTAAGATTAAGAGTTCGCTTTGATTATATTGGGCGGGGAAACGGGAAAAAGCTATTCGGCAATAAGGGTAGTGAACAAGTAGCCGAAGAAATCAGGCAGCACAAAGTATCGCAAATTCGTAATGTCCCGGTACAGGGAATACATATTGAGGATATTGATATGAGCCAGGAGGTTTACTCGGTTATAGATGAAATAACGGGCAGGCGTATATGCTATGCGCCGGTTATTATAATGTTTTCGGCAGATTCCCTGGAAGATGTATTACGGTTTATTATGAAAGAGGAATTTCGTACCATTGAAATACTTGAGCCTGAGCAAATAGAATTGTCCAGGATAGAAATGGAAAGGTTGCTCCTGCGCATTAATGATGAGCTTATTAACTACCGGGATTATCTAGAGCGTAAAATCGATAATTGGAAATAGAATAGAGGAGGGTGAGGAGATGGGTAAAATCAGTCTTGAATCTATTGTAGAAGCGGTTAACGATTTGCCGGCACTACCCCAGGTGGTGGTGCAGGTGATAAAACTTACCGAAGATCCAGATTCCACAGCTCAAGATATTAATTATGTTCTCAACCAGGATCAAGCTATAACCGCCAAAGTTCTGAAAATGGCCAACTCTGCCTTCTATGGATTTCCCCGCCGGATTGGCAGCGTTACTGACGCTATTATAATGCTGGGTTTTCGAACTTTACGCAGTATTGTCATGGCCGCCTCGGTAAGTGATATCCTGAATAAGGAAATAGAAGGTTATGCCCTGGAATACGGCGAATTATGGCGCCATTCCCAGTGTACTGCCATGGCAGCAAGATTAATCGCCCGTAAATCCAAATTTGCCTTTCTAGATTTAGCTTATACTGCTGCCTTATTGCATGACATTGGCAAGGTAATTTTAAACAATATTATGAAAGAAACTTATCGTGAAGTTGTAACTCTGGTGAGCGAAGATAATATTTCCTTTATTGAGGCTGAGAACAAAATTTTAGGGTTCAACCATGCCGAAGTAGGTGCCCGAGTTGCCGAGAAATGGAACCTCCCTCCGGAAACAGTTGAAGCTATTCAACTCCATCATAGTCCAGAAGTTGCTCAGGTTAACCCTCGACTTACGGCTATTGTCCACCTGGCAGACGCGATTTGCGTGTCTATGGGTATTGGTATGGGGATTGACGGCCTTCTTTATCCCATATCAGGAGGAGCTATGCAACTGCTTGACCTGGATGAGACCGAAATCGAACATGTTATATCCGAACTGATAGATGTTTTTGCGGACCAGCAGATTTTTGAGCTGAAATAGAACTTTAAAGGATATTAATGGGCTTTACAAAATGTCTAAAGTGAAATCAATAACAATGTATCTTGATAAACTGATCGCCTTACCCTTCTAAAACCCTATTTTTCGGAATCCTACAGGAATTTTCCCTCGCTTTATTTCGACTAAAAAACCCTATTAACCATCAAATTGTTTCATTTATCTGAATTTTTTTATTGCTTTTCAAATGTTACTGTTATAGAGTATGCAATAAGAAAAATTTTTAAGGGGAAGTGGTTTTGGGCAGTTTGGCTATATTTGCCGGTGGTTTTGGCAGTGGCAAAAGTGAAGTGGCAGTAAACTTTGCTATCGATATGGCAAAAAGATCACAAAAAACTATATTGGCCGATCTGGATTTAGTAAACCCCTTCTTCGCTTCTCGAGACGCTAAGGAGAAGCTTATCAATAAAAATGTCCGACTGGTGGCACCTGGTGGGAAATTAGCATTCGGAGATGTACCTAATTTACCCACCGAAATAATTGCCTTGATGAAACAGGATAACGATATGCTGATTGATCTGGCAGGAGACGAGGTCGGATCACTGGTTATTGGTTATCTTAGTAAACTGGTTATTGGGCGGGGTAACTACGAGTTTTATCTGGTTATTAACCCTTACCGGCCTTTCGCCGGTGAACTGGAAAGTATTAAGGAACTAAGACAGCTTCTCGAAAAGGCTGGGCTTATCAAATTTACCGGAATAATTAGTAATCCCAATATGGTTGAGGAAACTAACCTGGATTTAGTTCTTAAAGGACACCGCAGGGTAGTAGAATTTGCTGGCGAACTGGAACTGCCAGTCAAGTATCTAACGGTAGAAGAAAGAGTATATAATTGCTTACCACATGAATACCACAATATTGCCAAAATAATTGAATTATATTTGCGACCCGGTTGGTTGCTTGGTTCTGGAGGAGGAATGTAGTATGGCTAAGGGCAGGGTAAGTTTTTTTTATGATAGCTGTAAGGCCTGTGGGCTCTGTGTCCATTTTTGTCCCAAAGATATATTGGACTTTGATGAAGACACCATTAACCCTATGGGATTTCATCCTGTTGTAATAGTAAAACCTGAAGAATGTACAGGATGTGCTATCTGTGCTTTGATGTGTCCGGATCTGGTTATTGAGGTAGAAAAGGGGTGATGGGATGAACAAGGTTTTAATGAAAGGTAACGAAGCACTGGCCGAGGGAGCTATTTTAGCTGGATGCCGCGGATTCTTCGGCTATCCCATAACTCCCTCCAGTGAAATTGCTGAATATATGGCCAGGAAACTTCCCAAAATTGGTGGAATATTTGTGCAGGCGGAAAGTGAACTGGCAGCAATCAATATGGTTTACGGGGGAGCATCAACTGGAACCCGAGTAATGACTGCTTCTTCCGGACCAGGCTTAAGTCTTAAGCAGGAAGGGATTTCTTTTATTTCCGAAGCCGAGTTGCCCTGTCTGATAGTTAATATTTCCCGGGGCGGTCCTGGGCTAGGAGGAATACAACCCTCCCAGGGCGACTACTTTCAGGCTACCCGGGGCGGCGGACACGGTGACTATCATACTATGGTGCTGGCTCCTGCTAGCACACAGGAAATGATGGACTTTGCTATTTTAGGATATGAACTGGCTGACCGTTATCGCATACCAGTTGTTATAATGGCCGAGGGTACTTTGGGTAATTTAATGGAGCCGGTAATTGTCCGGGATGAAGTAACCAATTTTGTGGAAAAGCCCTGGGCTATCAGCGGATGCCAGGGAAGAAAGCCCAACATAGTTAATACCTTGCACCTGACCGCTGAAGAGTTAGAGGGGAGAAACCGGCACCTTTTTAGTAAATATGAAGACATTCAAATGAATGAGAAGCGAGCGGAGACCTTTATGGTAGAAGACGCCGATATAGTTGTGGTGGCTTTTGGCCTATTGGCCCGGGTAATTAAACGTTCAGTTATAGATGCTCGTAAACATGGTGTTAAGGCGGGTTTAATCAGACCCATGACCCTGTGGCCCTTCCCGGATGAACACATAAAAGCAGTTACCGACACCTGTAAGGTTATCTTGTCGATGGAAATAAGCATGGGACAGATGATCCAGGATATACGACTGGCGGCAGAAGGCAGAGTGCCGGTTGAATTCTATGGGAGAATAGGATTTCTTCCTAACCCCGAAGAACTTACCCGGGAGATTTTAGCCGTGGCAGAAAGGAAGGGATTATAATGGCAACAGTATTTAAACGGCCGGAAAGCCTGACCGATGCCAAATTTCACTATTGCCCCGGGTGTACCCACGGAATCATACATCGTTTAGTGGCTGAATGTTTGGATGAAATGAACATAAGGGAAAAGGCTGTCGGCATCTGTCCGGTGGGTTGTTCAGTTTTAGCTTACGAGTATTTTAACTGCGATATGCTGGAAGCAGCTCACGGCAGGGCTCCCGCCATAGCAACTGCCATCAAAAGACTGAAACCGGATTGCTTCCTCTTTACTTACCAGGGTGACGGCGATTTGGCTTCTATAGGCATGGGTGAGATTGTCCATGCTTCTGCCCGGGGTGAAAAGATTAGCGTGTTTTTTATAAATAACACTCTGTACGGGATGACCGGTGGACAAATGGCTCCTACCACCCTGCTGGGACAGGTAGCTACCACCTGCCCCTATGGCCGTAAGGTAGAGAACGAGGGATATCCGGTTAAGATGGCAGAGCTTTTAGCGGGCAATGAAGGTTCTGCTTATATCAGTCGGGTGGCAGTAAATTCACCGGCCAATGTAGTAAAGGCTAAAAAGGCCATAAAAAAGGCTTTCGAAACCCAGGCTAAGGGATTGGGATTTTCCATGGTAGAAATATTATCGACCTGCCCCACCAACTGGGGACTTAACCCGGTAGACGCTATGAAATGGATGGAAGATAATATGATTCCCTATTATCCACTGGGAGAGTTCAAGGTCAAGGAGGGAAAGTAGCATGGAAGACGAAAAACAGATTCTATTTGCAGGGTTTGGTGGTCAGGGAGTTCTATCCATGGGGCAGTTTTTAGCTTATGCTGCTATGAATACCGGTAAACATGTTTCCTGGGTTCCCTCCTATGGAGCGGAAATGCGTGGGGGAACTGCCAACTGCCTGGTTACTATTTCCAGTGAGGAGATTTATTCCCCGTTAACCGAACATCCCCTGGTAGCAGTAGTCTTAAATCGGCCTTCTCTGGATAAATTTGAAACCAAGGTAAAACCGGATGGATGCCTGGTTATTAACACTTCGATGGTGGATCGAGATCCGAAACGTACGGATTTAATGGTTTTAAAAATACCGGTTAACGAATTGGCAGAGGAAATGGGAAATACCCGCGGCTCTAATATGATACTTCTGGGGGCCTATCTAGAAAAGACCAGTGTAGTAAAGGTAGAAGATGCCCTGCAACACTTTGAAGTTATTTATAGAGGTAAGAAAGAAAAAGTCATTAAGAGAAACCGGGAAGCTTTCCTGGCCGGAGTAGAATGGGCTAAGAAAAACTGGTAGTTAATAAGGGTGACAGGGGGACGGGGTTGTTGACACACTTCGAAGAAGTGTGTCAACAACCCCGTCCCCCTGTCATATGGTGCTTGTCTTCGCATGGATAATCTTGTCTCCCGGGGCATAAGATAGAGGAGAAACCATTGCCCAGGGGGATGATAGTTTGAAAAGAATTATTGACAAGGTGGAAAAATACCTTATTCGTATAATAGTTTTGAGTTTGCTGGTCATTGTGGTGGTTCAGGGTATGATGACCCACGACCCGCTGCGCCTGTACCTTTCCTGGAGCGAAAGGATGGAAGGTCAGGTGATAGAGTACCCGGTTGCTGGCGATGCCAAAACGGAAAACAAAAATAAACCGGAAACACTCAAGACCGCTTCTCCCCAAGCCTACCTGGTAATAGAAACAAAAGAGTTTTCCTCTCTGCCCCGAAGTATTATTTTAGTAAATGGCAATGAAAAAGCACGGTTTAATGATAAAGAAGTAAAACTCCTCTTAAAGGCTAACGATGTAGTAGAAATTGACTCCTGTGCTTATAACTTCCCGGTTACTTACTGCATTAAAAATTCTTCCGATAATCTGGCCTTTCCTGAAAAAGAAAAACTGTATACAGCAAACCAGAGCATAGTAATGATTGGTAAAATTATAGTAAAATAGATTTATAGTGTAAATGAAGGTGGGATTGCTTTGGAAACAGGAAGTAAAATAGTTGCTAGCGCAGCATTAAAAATGGCACTTACCTCCAGCCGGCAAGAAGAAACGCAGTTAAAAAAGACTTTGCTGGAGGAGCAAGGAGTACGGGCGGTAGCAGTTGATTATGGCGGAGAATTTATAAGCTCGGTGGGAAAGATAGTGGAGCGGGCAGTAGTGGCTGCTAAACGGGAAAACGTTATAAAAGATAGTCATCCTGACGAGGGTGCAGTAGCCGGTGCTGCCCGGGAAGCTATAGCCCAGATTATGCCTAAAGCGCTTGGTTTAAATGTAGGGGGAAAGATTGGTATTGCCCGTCTTAATGACCATGTTAGTGTTGCTATATTTATGGGCATAGGTCTGCTGCATCTAGATGAGGTTGCCATTGGATTAGGACATCGGGCAGTCTCTTGATGGATGAATAAGAAAATAGGCTTTAATAGACGCGGATTACGCGGACCCTTTGGGCACAGATTAACGCTGATTTTTTTAAATAAACCTAACCCTAACTACTATTTTTATAGGTGGTTGTGTGTTCCTGGGACCCATAAGGGGTTAATTAGAAAATAGATTTTAATTCACGCGGATCGCGTCATGTGTAGGGAACGGCCCCTGTGCCGTTCCGCCATGGGTTAGAAACAAAATACTTCTATTTTCATAAGTGGTTGTGTGCCGTACT
>JAAYCQ010000124.1 GCA_012729715.1 Syntrophomonadaceae bacterium | reverse complement strand
ACTATTTTGCCCTTTTCATCAAAATAATATCTCAATGCTTCACCTACAGCATTTCTTCTTTTTAAAAAATCAATCTCGTCTGCAGTAAGCTGTCGGCGATTAGCCATCTCAATAGCTGACCCGATACCATGCACCAGTATGTCGCAGGATTTAATGCTTTCAATTACCCGGGCAATATGGAAGTCCTTTTTTAATATTTCCACGGTGCTTTCTTCCAGATTATCAGGAATATGCAATAGCCGATACTGAGCACCTATAGCCGTGGCTATTTTGGCGGCAATAGTGCCGGCCTGTTGTTCCATTTCTTCTCCCAGCCCTCCCCGGGCGGGTACTACCACGACATCTGGCAATTGAATACCCGGGCCAATAGCATCAGCCATTTCTGCCAGGGTAGTACCACCAGTAACTGCCAGGGTGCAGGAAGGGTAAAGCAGCTTTTTTAAATAACGAGCCGCCGCCCGGCCCAAATCCTTCCGGGTTAATTCATCCGTGTAGGAATCACCCGGTACTACAATCACTTCAGGTATATTAAACAAATGTTTAATCTTCTCAGCTAATGTTTGGGTTTGATATAAGAAAGGTATAATTTCATCGATTTCATGCAGCATAGTTTCACCAGTCGGGGTAAGGTATAACCCGGCCGGAGTGATATGTATAATTCCCCGTTCTTTTAAAATATCAACCTCACTGCGAACCGCCCTTTCGGAAAGACCCAGGTCTTTAACCAGCTGCCTTCTGCCTACCGGTTGCCGGTGCATTACCTGACGTAACACCTGGTACCTGCTCTGGATAGTTTCCAGAGTTTCCGGGGCAAAGCGTTCCAGGAGCGAAAATAATCTATCCATACAACTATCCTCAGGGTATTATAGTGGGGTATATATGCACCCCAGGGACAAAATTGTCCCAAAGCTTAGATCATGTATACAAAGCCCATAATTCTATTAAATATTATATCACAATGACCTAAATATGTTACTTTTAATGTAATAAAAATAATTTAATACCGTTTACGTGCCATGGTGGATAATATGCCCAGTTCCTGGCGGTATTTAGCTATCGTACGACGGGAAATCCTTATGCCTTTCTTATTCAATATCTTGGTAATGGCATCATCACTTAAAGGTTTGGTGGGATCTTCTGCAGCCACAATTTCTTCCAACATATGTTTTATGCTCTTGGAGGAAACTTTCTGACTGCCGTGATGTAATTCTACTCCGGTGCTGAAAAAATATTTTAGTTCAAAAAGCCCCTGGGGGGTTTGAATATACTTGTTGGTGGTAGCCCGACTAACAGTTGATTCATGCACCTCAACAATATCAGCTACCTGTTTGAGATTTAAGGGTTTTAAATATTCTACTCCGCCATCTAAAAATTGAGTCTGAATATCAACTATACAACGAGCCACTTTGTACAGAGTCATGCGCCTTTGCTCTATGCTGCGAATCAACCAGATGGCAGAACCCATTTTATCCTCCAGGTACTTCTTGGCATCCTGAGAAAAAGAATTAGGCTGGCGCAGAATACTCTTGTAAACCTGGTTAATAATCAGGCGGGGGAAATTAAAATCATTAACTATAACAATATATTCTCCCTCTACCTTTTCTACAAAAACGTCAGGCAGTATATACTTGATTTCATTATTATTGCTATACTGCAAACCGGGCCTGGGATCCAGCGTCCTAATCAGATCACCGATATCCTGTATTTCTTGCACTGGTACGGCCAGGGCCTGAGCAATCTTATTCAGCTTACCCTGGGCCAGATCCCCCAGATGATAATTAATAATATCCCAGGCTATCTGACTTTCTTTACCATAGTGTCTTAATTGCAACAGCAGACACTCGGCCAAATCGCGAGCCCCAACTCCATGAGGGTGAAAAGACTGGATTAATTCCAGAGCCTCTTGCACCTTTTCTCGGCGCACATTAAGTTTACTGGCTACTTCATCCAAATCCACGCAAAGATATCCATTACTATCAATACTGCCAATCAGGTAATTCCCGATAGCCAAATCATCTTCTTTTTTGCTGGCAATATGCAGTTGAAATTCCAGATGTTCATAAAGGCTGGGCCTGCGGGTCAAAAAATTATCAAACGATTTCTCTTCTTCTTTTTCTTGGGAAGAATAGCCTATGTCCCGGTCGTGGAAATATTCCATCCACTCTTCCATCTTAGTGTTGTCAGAACTATCATTATCTCTTTCTATCTCCCCTGATTCTTCTCTTTCCTCTAAAAAAGGATTCTCTTCCAATTCCCTTTGTACATATTCAGTTAATTCCAGGGTAGACATCTGCAGAATAGCAATGGCCTGGCGCAGTTCCGGTGTCATAAGTAACTTTTGCTGCTGTTCAAGAAAAACATCGTGAGTTAACCGCATGCAGATCCCCCTTTTCTCTATCTCTCTACTATAAATATTTCTGCACTGCTCAATTTATACCCTTGTATATGTACTGGAATGGAACAGATAAGTAAATCATACCAGGTATTAACTTGCACGATTTAACACTATCTTTGATTATGACCACTATTACTGAATCAGCATAAGTTCATAATTGCCCAATAATATCTTCCGCGATTTTTTCCAACCTGCGCATCCGGTAAGCAACTCCGGGTTTACTAAGAGGTGGATCAGTCAGTTCTCCCAGTTCCTTCAGGGTATAATCAGGATAGTTTACCCTGAGAAGAGCCAGTTCCTTAAGCTGGGGCGGTAGGTTCTTCCACCCTTTCTTTTCCCTCGCCCGGTTGATTAAGTCTATCTGCCTTACTGAAGCATCAATAGTCTTGGCCAGATTGGCAGTTTCACAGTTTACCTGCCGATTTACGGTATTACGCATTGATTTGATAATACGTACATTTTCAAATTCTAATAGCGCTCGATTGGCACCTACAACCCGTAAAAAATCTCCGATTTTCTCACTTTCCTTTATATATAATACCAAAGTATTTTTTCTTTCAAAAATACGAGCTTCTATATCAAAACGAGCCAGTAATTTCTGCACCTGGGTAGCCATTTTTCCATCGATAAACACTATTTCCAGGTGGTAATCGTTTTCCGGCCGATTAACAAATCCCCGGCTCAAAAATATCCCTCGCAAATATGAACGTTTGCAACAGGTCTTTCTAGTTAAATGAGGTCCTGGTTGATTCTTATTATTATTATTATCTTCTATCAGGTGTAATTCCTGCAATATCGACAAATTATCTGCAGAAAAATAGGTATTTACTTCGTAAATTTTTGTTTTTCCAAAGCGCTTATAATTTTCTATGTGAACCGTAGATTGTAAACCGTAGCTTTCCTTAAGCAGTTTAAATATTTTACGCGCAGTGGCTGCATGCTCAACCCTAACCCGCAAGTTGCATTCATTGTCCCCAGATCCAATAACGATAGTAGCGCTGGCCAGTAAAGCCGCAAGTTCAGCTTTGCCACAACATTCTTTTTCCGGCATCACCCGGGCCAACTCATTCCTAACATCATGGGAAAAACTCATAGCTACAATTCTCCTATCGTCTCCAGTATGACCCGGGCCAGTTTGTCGGCATCATGCCAGGCCACCTCGGTATCAGAAACAAGATCCCATTCTATAACATTTATTCCCATTTTGGTGATTTCGTCCGCTGCTGCCCTTACTGGTACTGCTTTTTCCTCTATGTATCGCCTTAATCGTTCTTCATCAATTTTGCCGCAGTTTACTACAGCATAATCAATTATCTGTTTGCCGCTGTGCTTTTGAATTACCTTCAAGTGATCAGCAGCGGTGAAGCTATCGGTTTCACCCTGTTCAGTCATAATATTGCTTATATAGAATTTAGGTGCCGGGGAACTGGCTATAGCCTCAATAACTCCTTTAACCAGGAGATTGGGAATAATGCTGGTATATAGACTCCCCGGGCCAATAATAATGGCATCAGCCTCATGGATAGCCTGCAGGGTCTCCGGCAATGGCCCACATTCAGGCATAAGGAAAACTTCCTTAATACTGGCCGGATAATCACGAATAGCCGTTTCACCGAGTACCCGGTTACCATCCGCCATCATTCCTCCCAGGGTCACCGGTTCCAGAGTAGCAGGAAGGACTTTTCCTCTAACTGCCAGTACCTTGCTCACTTCTCTAATGGCTGAGATAAAATCTCCAGTAATCTCCGTCATTGCTACCAGGAGCAGATTACCCAAATTATGTCCCTGAAGACTTCCCCCTTGAAGGAAACGGTGTTGAAAAACCTTGTCCATGAGGGTTTCAGTTTCGGCCAGAGCTACCAGGCAGCTGCGGATATCTCCAGGTGGTAATACCCCCAGTTCACTTCTTAGCCTTCCGGAACTGCCCCCATCATCGCTAACTGTTACCATTGCCGTAAGCCGTGATGTATATCGCTTCAGACCTTTTAGCAATACAGACAAGCCGGTCCCACCGCCTATTACCACGATTGCCGGCTCATTTTGACTAATATCCATTTATTCCTCCATTTTATATTTTGCAACATCTCTATGCCGGGTTAAAACATTATATCCCATCTTCTTTAAGTGCCCGGCTACATAATCAGCCAGTACCACCGAGCGGTGCTGCCCTCCGGTACAGCCTATCGATACTGCTAAATTAGTTTTGCCTTCCTGTACATAATAAGGGATTAAATACTTTAGGAGATTTAAAAACCGGCGGGTAAATGATTTAGTAACTGGTGAATCAAGCACATATTCAATTACATCACGATCCTGCCCGGTTAACATGCGCATATGAGGATCATAAAAAGGATTAGCCAGAAATCTTACATCCATAACAATATCGGAATCCAGGGGAATACCCCATTTATAACCAAAAGAAGCAATATTAACGGTAAACTTGCCCGTACCGCTTTCACTGTACAGGCTCTGTAATTTATCCTTTAATAATCGGGGGGAAAGTCCGCTGGTATCAATTACTAGATTAGCCTTACCCCGCAGTTCCTCTAGCATTCTCCGCTCCAGTTGTATGGCTTCGGTTAGCTGGCGCCGGTCTGACAAGGGATGGCGGCGCCGGGACTCTTTAAACCGCCGGATGAGGACATCATCAGAGGCCTCCAAAAAGAGAATTTCATAGGGTATGCGATCCTCCTCCAGTTCCTGCAGTGACTGGGTCAGATCACTGAAGAATTCCCCGCCCCGGACATCTATGACCAGAGCTACCTTGTCAACCCGGCCTTCAGACTGCATGCTTAATTCTACGAATTTTAATAATAAAGCCGGGGGTAAATTATCAACACAATAATATCCCATATCCTCCAGGCAGTTAATTACCTGGGTCTTTCCAGCCCCAGAAAGACCGGTGATTATAAGTATGTGCAGTTTCTCTTCATTTTTCTCCACTGCTTATGGCCTCCCCCTTGACGCCTGTTAGCTACCTGCTCAGAAGCAATTCCCAGCTTTTCCACCAGTTTTACCCCATAATCCAGGTTGCCTACCGTTTCCTGGAAATGTGCATCACTATTAATTATGAAATCGACTCCCACCCTGTCTGCTTCAATTATAGCAGAAATAGCGGGGTGTTCGTGTGCGCAATTTATTTCAAAAAGTACATTTTTAGTTACACAGGCACGGGCTACTTCGGCAATATTCACCGTAAAAAACAGACCCGGGTGAGATAATATATCCAGTTGGGGATTGTTATAAATAACTTCTACCGTAGCCTTGGTATTGTTGTTAATGGCTTTCTCCTGCTGGCCCCGCCCCAGGTGGCGCAGCGAATTTTGCACAAAAATCCCCCAGCCTTCTTTAATTGAGGTAGGAAGGGTATAGGGATGGAGGCCGGCAATAAGAATATCCAGCTGGGCAATAATTTCATCCGGTACATCCAGAGTTCCCTGCAAATCCCGAATATTAGCCTCTGCTCCCACCAGAACCTTAATGTCCGGATAATTATCAGCTATGGCGTCCAACTTCTCTCGCAGCTTCAGGTACTCGTCAGCATTGCTGACTCCAATAACTGCTGCCAGGGGACCATGGTCGGTGATAGCCACTTCTTTTAAACCCCGCTCCCGGGCTGCATTAATAATGTCCTCTTCATTCTGACTGCCATCACTACGATAGCAATGGGTATGGTAATCTCCATATAACTGCATGAAAAACACCTCGTTATAGTTTTAGCATCCGACAATAGCTTTAGCCAGAAAAAAAATCTGAGGGAGGTTATAAGCCTCCCTCAGGTTTTCTAAAGTTATGCCAATTGTGCCTTAAGATAATCAATTACTTTTACCGGGGTGGGATTGATGCCATATTCCAACGCCAGGTAAACGCTGGCGTAATCTCCTATATAAACCAGCGAGTAAAAGCGGGCCAGATAAGACTTTCCCTGGCTGTGTATCTCGATTATCTCTTTTACCTGATCCTTAATTATGTCTTTACTGATTTCTATACGCCGCTGAACCCGTTCGTTATCATATTTATCTCTTAGAATAATACAGCTAATTGAAGCCAGCAACGGCTGGGGCACTTCAAAACCTACGATTTCATTATGATTTAATTCAGGAAGAATACTATAGTAAGCCGGGCATTTGGCGTTTTCATTAATTTGTGCCTTCCAGCGCAGGGCAGCGACTTCCGATACCCCTGCAGTACCCCATATAACCGGAAGCGAATCTTTAAGTTTTGCGGCTATTATCCGGGCCTCATTACTCGAAACATCAACTCCGGGATGCAGCTCTTCCCGCATTCCCCGCAAAACTTCTATTGTCTCCTGTAATTCCTGGCGAACCCCTTCTACTATTCCCAGTTCCTCCAGTAACAGAGCCAGGGGTGCAAATAAATACCCGGTAGCCGCACGCGGTACTAATCCTGTCGGTATTTCCACTACCCCATAACCATCTTTTTCCGCCATAGCTTTTAACTTACCCCCGGTGGTAACACAAATAATAGAAGCACCCTGTTCCCGCGCCTGGCTGTATGCGCTTAAAGTCTCTTCCGTATTGCCGGAATAGCTTGCTGCCAGAAATAAGGTATGCTGGTCAACAAAAGCCGGAATATTATAATCCCGCACCACTATTACCGGTACCCTGGCTTTCTTGGCTGCATAAACTCTAAGTATATCTCCCCCGATGGCCGAACCTCCCATTCCGGAGACTACAACATTACGGTACTCTTTCTTATACCGGGCGGTAAAGGCTAAATCCAACTCCAGGCCGTTGGCAAATTGTTCCGGTAAACCGTATAAATATTCCATCATCTGCTCCGCTGTCATTTCATTACTCACTTTCATTCCCCCTTGATGTTTTTAGCAGGAGTATCGAATTTACTAAGAAATTGTAGGGGCAGACCCGCGTGTCTGCCCGGCTGAGCACTAAACCCAGGGGTTATTACCCCTCTGCATTACAAAATTACCGACCCAGGGCGAACACATGGATTCGCCCCTACAGGTGCATGTCCGGTTGGTGTTACACCCTTTCCCTCATTACCGCTGCAACACAACCATAGAGCACGATATCGTCACCCAATGAAGTACACTCCACTACTAAGTTATCCCGGTTCAGGCTAAAAATATGCTCATAAACATAATTTTGTACCGGCTCCAGGAGCAGGTCCTTAAGCCCCAGCATCATCCCGCCTCCCAGGATAATGGCCTGGGGATTAAAGATATTTACCAGATTAGCGATGCCGATTCCCAGGTAATCTGTTACCTGAGATAATAGCAACCTGGCCTCTTTATCTCCCTGCCGGGCTGCCATTCCCAGTTCCCGAGGACCAGGATGTTCTCCCGGAGTCGTACAGGTCAGTATCCCCTGGCCCTGACCCTGTTTAACCATCTCATCTAACCTGCGAGCAATGGCATTGCCTGAGGCTAAGGCTTCCAGGCAACCCTGGCGGCCACAATTACAGGTCACTCCCCCGGCTTCAACCACCATATGCCCAATCTCTCCAGCTCCACCAGCATGACCCCGGTATAGCTCACCGGCACAAACAACTCCTCCACCTACACCAGTACTAACTGTTATATATAGTAAATCGCCGCAACCGCGCTGGCGGCCAAAATAATATTCCCCCAATACAGCCATATTAGTATCTTTTTCCACAATAATTGGTCGCCCTGTACGCCGTATCAATTCTTGCTTTAAGTTTACCCGTTGCCAACCCAGATTGGGAGAATTCCTCACCACTCCTTCCGGGAAAGACAGAGGACCCGGAGTGGCAACTGCTACTCCCCTAATCTCCTCTTTTTGGACCTGGTAAACCCTTAGCAATTCAGTGATATAGTCTACTATTACATCGAGCACATGATCAGGGTCAGCACCCACCGGAGTAAGTATCCGTTTCTTCCCCAGAATGTTACCGTTGCTGTCAGCAATCCCGGCTAATATTTTGGTACCCCCCAGATCAACCCCCACCACCAATTCACGCAAACCATAACACCCCTCTGAAGGAATTAAGAATTAAAAATTTAGAATTAAGACTTATGGAAGGAAGAGAGCTGACCCCTCACGCCTCACTCTAAACAGTTAGTCAAGCCGATAGATTCGAAGTTATTCACTCGACAACTTCAGTATTAGCGCCTTCTAATATATATTTCCTCAGGGCTTCCGCTACTCCCTCTTCGTCATTGGAGCAGGTAACAAAATCAGCGGCCTTTTTTACATCTTCCCAGGCGTTTCCCATGGCCACACCTACACCGGCCCATTTTATCATCTCTATATCATTATAACTGTCCCCTATAGCCATTACCTCATCACGCTCAACCTGGTAATGAGCAGCGACTACCCGCAGGGCATCTGCTTTATTAGCTTCTCGGGCCATAACCTCCAGGAAAAGGGGTTTTGACCTGGTAATATTCAGTTTATCACCATACCTGTCTTTCAATTCCCGTTCCATGTTTAGCAACAATTCCGTATCCTTCGTAACCCCCATGATTTTCATAGCCTTACCACTGCTGCATATACTCAGTAAATCATCAACTAAAACCGGTTTTATACCCGATATGCTTTCATAATAACGACCTTCTGGGGTAAGCGACTCCATACAAATTTGATCCTCCAAATAACTATGATAGTGTACCCCGGCCTGCCTGAAAAAATGAATGATTTCAGTCGCCGGTTGGGAAGGCAAGGGATGAAAATAAAGAATTTCCTGCGAAAGGGAGTTTTTCACCAGGGCACCTTGATAGGTTATTAAAGGAACATCTACCTTTAGCTGCTGGGCATACGGTAAAGCAGAAGGGTACATACGACCAGTTGCCAGGGTCACCAGAATTCCCTTCTGCTGTACCTGAGTTATCGCCTGCAGGCAGTTTTCAGCTATTTTAAGGCCTGAATCCAGCAATGTATCATCCAAATCGATAGCTACCAATTTTATAGACATTTGATCCCCCCTGATTTATATCAAGAAGCCGAGCTATTGCCCGGCTTATCGGAATTAAAAAATTATCTAGCTACTTAAATATATCAAGGGGACGGTCCTCTTGATATATTTTAAAAGGTAAAGGTACGATCATCTATCAGCAGGCTGATGATAAAACTTAGTATGCTAAATACCAGAGCGCTTAATATAGCCCAACCAAAACCGTGAATATCAAAGCCCTTAATAGTTGCAGAGGTAACCCATAGCATAAAACCGTTAATAACCAGGGTAAATAGCCCCAGAGTAACTACATTCAGCGGTAGGGTAAGAATCATTAACAGGGGACGAATAACCGCATTAATTACCCCCAAAAAAATAGATCCTACTATAGCTCCCCACACGGATAGCTGAAAAGCTGGAATAAGCGCAGCAGTTAATAATAAGGCAAGAATACTTAACAACCACCTGATAACCCAACCATGCACTGGCAAATCCCCCTTCCCTGTTAACATTACCTGAACATACTTTATATAGAATATAAACGATTACTTGCACTTATTCTAACATAATTTTTACTTCAACCGATTAATTTCCCGACAAATCTTTAAAAAAATTACAAAAACCCGAGGTGACAGGGGAACCGTCCACTGTCACCTCCACTGTCACCTTTGATGGAAGTGCTGGTAGACATTTTCCGCCGCTGTACGGGTCATACTGGGGACCTGGAGCAGTTCCTCCAGTGAAGCTTGCTGTATAGCCTTTACCGAACCGAAATGGCTCAACAGCTTCTTCTTACGTTCCGGCCCAATACCCTCGATTTCATCAAGGCTGGAAGCCCGGACTTTACCGGCCCGGCGCTGGCGATTATATTCAATGGCGAAACGATGGGCCTCATCCCGCAGCCTCTGCAACAACTGTAAGGCTTCATCTCGCCGGGAAAGCCGCAAAGGAGCCGCTGGACCGGGCGTATAAATCTCCTCGTTCTTCTTGGCCAGGCTGAACAGCGGTATATCCACCTGCATATCCTGCAGGACTTTATAAACTGCATTTACCTGCCCGGCTCCCCCGTCAATAAGAATCAAATCCGGTTCCGGCAGAAATGCCGGGTCCCCTTCCCGGGCTCGCTTAAAACGCCGCTGCAAAGCTTCACTAAGCGAAGCAAAATCATCGTTCTGATCTATCTTCATTTTAAAACGGCGGTAGGCTTTCCGATCCGCTATGCCCTCGGTAAAAACTACCATGGAAGCTACCGTTTCCTCTCCACTCAGGTGGGATATGTCATAGCATTCTATTCGCTGCGGGACTACCTCCAGGTTTAGTACCTGGCTTAATTGCTTAAGTATAGCCTGGTTTTTCTGTTCTTTTTCATGCTTCTCCTGCCAGAGCAAGGCAGCATTGTTAACAACCATATCCAGGAGGCTTTTCTTATCCCCCCGTTGTGGTACCCGCAGCCTGACCTTGCGCCCGTTTTCAGCCCGCAGCCAGGATTCCAGCACCTCCAGACCTTCGGGTAAATGGCTGAGCAGAATTTCTGCCGGTATATCACCGCGGTCAGCATAATAACGCTTCAGGAAAAACTCCATCAATTGAGCTTCCTCTTCGTCAATAGCCCGGTTGAGCCAAAAGGTATCTTTGGCCACTATGGTACCGGCCCGGATTTTAAATAGCAACACCAGGTGTTCCTTTTCCTTACCGCTCAAAGCTATGACATCCAGGTCATAAGGGTTTTCAAAACTAATCTTCTGTTTTTCGCCCACCTTTTTTATACTCTCTATCTGATCACGCAGGTGAGCAGCCTTTTCAAATTCCAGGCGGGCCGCCGCTGCCTTCATTTCCTCTTCTTTTTGCTGTAACAGCTCCCGGGAATTTCCCTCCATAAAATCCAGCAACCCCTCCACCACCTGCTGGTATTCTTCCTTATTAACCTCGCCACTGCAGGGTGCCAGGCAGCGGTTAATATCACGGTTTAAGCAGGGACGCTTTCCCATACGCAAAGTTTTACAGGTACGCAGGGGAAAGACCAGATTTAACAGCTTTATGGTCTCGCGCAGGGAGGTTACATTAGTATAAGGTCCAAAATAGCGGGATACTCCATCCTTCTCTTCCCGCACCAGAGCCAGCCGGGGATAATCCTCCCCGGTGGTAACCTTCAAATAGGGGTAAGTTTTATCATCCCGCAACTGAATATTGTAGCGCGGTTGGTAGGATTTAATCAGATTGTTCTCCAGGATCAGGGCTTCTACTTCACTGCTGGTGACAATATAATCGAAGTCAGCCACCCGAGCCATCAAGGCCCGGACTTTAGGATGCAGTTTTTGAGGGGATTGAAAATAGGAGCGCATACGGGTACGCAGTGATTTAGCCTTGCCTACATAAATAACCCGGCCCTCACTGTCCTTATAAATATAAACCCCCGGCTTCAGGGGCACATTACCCAAACGTTCCTTTAACATAATCTCACCCTTTTTAAGAGGTGACAGGGGACGGTTCCTGTGTCACCTTTAGCTAAAGGTGACACAGGAACCGTCCCCTGTCACCTATAGTACTTTCCTCAAGTATTTTCCGGTATAGGAAAGTGGGTTGGCGGCGACTTCTTCGGGGGAGCCCTGGGCTATTATTTCTCCCCCTTGTTCTCCGCCTTCCGGTCCCAGGTCGATTATATAGTCTGCAGTTTTGATAACATCCAGGTTATGTTCGATAATCAGGACGGTATTACCGTTATCTACAAGAATGTTTAGTACGCTAAGCAAATGTTTAACATCATCCTTATGAAGCCCGGTAGTAGGCTCATCCAGTATATACAAAGTCTTGCCGGTAGAGCGGCGGGAGAGCTCAGTGGCCAGTTTCACCCGCTGGGCTTCTCCTCCTGATAAAGAAGGCGCCGGTTGTCCCAGTTGAATATAACCCAGGCCTACATCCTGCAAAGTTTTGAGCTTGCGGTGGACCCGGGGAATATTTTCAAAGAAATCCACTGCTTCATCAACTGTCATTTCCAATACATCAGATATGGTCTTACCCTTGTACTTAACCTCCAGCGTCTCCCGGTTGTAGCGCTTTCCCTTGCAGACTTCACAGGGGATATATACATCAGGCAGAAAGTGCATCTCAATTTTTATGATACCATCACCGGAGCAGGCTTCACATCGACCCCCACGCACATTAAAACTGAAACGTCCCGGCTTATAACCCCTAACCCGTGACTCTGCGGTGCTGGCAAAAAGCTCCCTGATCCCATCAAAAGCCCCGGTATAGGTAGCGGGATTGGACCGCGGGGTACGGCCTATAGGTGCTTGGTCAATATTAATTACCTTGTCAATCTGTTCTACTCCCTCTATGTCCTGATGCAAACCGGGGCGGTGCCTGCCCCCATGCAGTTTCTTCATCAGAGCCGGGTACATGATATCCCCTACCAGGGTGCTTTTCCCGGAACCGGATACCCCGGTTATGACCACCATTTTACCCAGGGGTATATCAACATTAATGTTTTTCAGGTTGTGCTGAGCTGCTCCCCGTACCCCTACAAATCCTCCATTACCGTTGCGGCGCGAGGGAGGCAGTTCTATATCCAGCTGCCCGGATAAATACTGGCCGGTAAGTGAATCGGCCGTTTCCATAATCTCCTCCAGGCTGCCCGAGGCTACCACCTGCCCGCCGTTAACCCCGGCATGGGGACCAATATCAATAATATAATCGGCATTGCGAATAGTATCCTCATCATGTTCCACTACAATTACGGTATTGCCCAGATCCCGCAGCCTTTTCAGGGTAGCCAGCAGACGGTCGTTGTCTCGGGGATGCAAACCTATACTGGGCTCATCCAGTACATATAAAACTCCCACCAGGCTGGAACCCACCTGGGTAGCTAGCCGTATGCGCTGGGCTTCACCACCGGATAAACTCCCCGCGGCGCGATCCAGGGTCAGGTAATCCAACCCCACATCTACTAGAAAATTTAGCCGCTCCTTGATTTCCTTAGTTATCTGACGGGCAATATAGGTGTCCCTTTCACTTAAAGCCAGATTGGTGAAAAAGTCCAGGGCGTCCCGTATTGACATTGAGCTTACTTCGTTAATAGATTTCCCGGAAATTAATACCCACAGTATTTCTGGTTTTAGCCGCTTGCCCTGGCAACCGGGACAGGGGCTTATGGTCATGTATTTTTCAATTTCCTCCCGGGAAGCATCTGATTTTGTCTCATGGTAACGGCGCCTCAGATTATTTACTATCCCTTCATAGCTGCTGCGGAAAGCACTGGCTTCACCGTAGGAATTGATGTAATTGACTTTAAAGCGCTCCTGACCGTTTCCGTATAGAATGATATCCAGTTGCTTCCGGCTTAATTCCTTTAAGGGCTGATCCATAGGAATTTTATGTTTTGCCGCCATGGTAGCCAGAACCTGGTTGTAAAAGGTGAAAAAATTATTGGACCAGGGAATAACCGCCCCATCGGCCAGGCTTTTATTCATATCCAGCACCAGAGCCGGGTCAATCTCCCGTTTTTCGCCTAGACCGTCACACTCCGGGCAGGCTCCGAAAGGACTGTTAAAGGAAAACATGCGCGGGCTTAATTCCGGCAGGCTAAAGCCGCATTCCGGACAGGAAAAATCCTGACTGAACATCATTTCCTCTTCACCACTATCCCTCAGCAGTTGGATAACCACTATACCCTCGCTTAGTTCAAAAGCCAGTTCCAGGGACTCGGCCAGACGGCTCCTGATACTATCTTTTATTACCAGCCGGTCTACTACCGCACTAATATTATGTTTTTTATTTTTGTCCAGTTGAATTTCTTCATCTGAGGTGTATTCATAACCATCCACCAGCAACCGTCCGAAACCATCGCGGAAGAGATTATCAATGGTTTTCTTATGTTCTCCCTTTTGTGCTCTGACTACCGGAGCCAGAGCCTTGATTCTGCTGCCTTCGGGCAGAGTCAGGAGATTGTCCACCACCTGGTCTACAGTTTGCCTTTTAATGGGTTGGTGACAATGGGGGCAATGCGGGGTACCTATCCGGGCAAAAAGCAGGCGCAGGTAATCATATATCTCGGTTACCGTTCCCACTGTTGAACGGGGATTATTGGAGGTGGATTTCTGGTCTATGGAGATGGCCGGGGAAAGCCCCTCGATATAGTCCACATCAGGTTTGTCCATCTGCCCCAGAAACTGCCGGGCATAGGTGGAAAGAGATTCCACGTAACGCCGCTGGCCTTCACTGTAAATGGTGTCAAAGGCCAGGCTGGACTTGCCCGAACCTGACACTCCGGTAAAAACCACCAGTTTATCCCGGGGAATAGTCACATCTATATTTTTTAAATTATGTTCCCGGGCCCCTTTTACATATATATAATCTTTCACTGACAATCCTCCGGTTTTACTTTCTTCGCCTACTTTTGGCAGGTTGCTGGAGTTCTTTGATGGCGTCGCGGAGTTGGGCGGCGCGTTCGAATTCCAGCCTTTCAGCAGCATTTTGCATTTCCAGTTCCATTTCTTTAATCAGGCGCTGGCGTTCCTCCCGGGGCAAGCTTTTTATCCCGCTAACATCATAGTCTACCGGTTCCTCAGCGATAGTAGCCTCAACTGCCGCATAGACCGCCTTTTTAATAGTCTCGGGAGTTATGTCATTTTCCTCATTATACTTAATCTGCACCTGGCGGCGGCGGTTAGTTTCGTCTATAGCCAAACGCATGGAATCCGTAATATGGTCAGCATACATTAAGACCCTGCCTTCCACATTACGGGCAGCACGCCCTATAGTTTGAATCAAGGACCGGCCCGAGCGCAGGAAACCTTCCTTATCCGCATCCAGTATGGCTACCAGGGCTACTTCCGGTAAATCCAAACCTTCCCGCAAGAGGTTGATACCCACCAGCACATCAAATTCCCCACTGCGCAGGTCCCGCAGGATATTAAGCCGCTCCAGGGCATCTATGTCGGAGTGCATATAACGTACCCGGATATTAACTCCGGCCAGGTAATCGCAAAGGTCTTCAGCCATCCTTTTGGTCAAGGTAGTTACCAGTACCCGGTAGCCCTTTCCTACCGTCACCCGGATTTCTGCCATCAAATCATCAATCTGGCCTGCAACAGGCCTTACCTCTATCTCCGGGTCCACCAGACCGGTAGGCCTGATTATCTGTTCTGCTACCTGAAGACTCCTGCCCACTTCGGCATCACCGGGCGTTGCACTGACATAGATAACCTGTCCGATTTTATCATAAAACTCGGTAAATTTCAGGGGGCGATTATCCAGGGCTGATGGCAGCCTGAAACCATAATCCACCAGGTTTTGCTTACGGGATCGGTCACCCTCATACATTCCCCTAACCTGGGGTACAGAGATGTGCGACTCATCCATAAAAAGGAGATAATCCTCCGGGAAAAAATCTATCAGGGTATATGGCGGTTCCCCCGGAGCCCGTCCGGTAATATAGCGGGAATAATTCTCTATCCCTTTACAGTATCCTACTTCTTTTATCATTTCCAAATCATAGCGGGTACGCTGTTCCAGGCGCTGAGCTTCCAGCAGTTTTCCCTGGCTCTTAAAAAGTTGCAGCTGCTGCTCCAGCTCTTCTTCTATATCTCCAGCAACTGACATCATGTGCTCCCAGGTGGTGACAAAATGGGAGGCCGGAAATATCATGACATGGATACGGCGTCCGTAAACTTCTCCAGTTAAAGGGTTGAATTCAATGATTCTATCTATCTCATCACCAAAAAAGTCAATACGAATGGCTTTTTCCCCGGTAGAGGCCGGGAAAACCTCTACTACATCTCCCCGCACCCGGAAATAACCGCGGCTGAAAGCGTAATCGTTGCGTTCATAGTGGGTTTCAACCAGGCGGCGCAGTAATTCCTCCCGGGTAAGCTCCATGCCCGGACGCAGTGATATCGCCAGTTTATAGTAATCATCAGGAGCACCTAAACCATATATACAGGAGACACTGGCTACAATAATGACATCGCGCCGCTCCAGGAGAGATGCAGTAGCCGAATGGCGCAGTTTATCAATTTCATCATTAATGGATGAATCTTTCTCGATATAAGTATCCGTCTGAGGTACATAAGCCTCAGGTTGGTAGTAATCATAATAGCTTATAAAATATTCCACGGCATTGTCGGGAAAGAATTGTTTGAATTCAGAGTAGAGCTGCCCGGCCAGAGTTTTATTAGGTGCCATAACCAGGGCGGGACGTTGCTGTTGCTCGATAATCTGAGCCATGGTAAAGGTTTTACCGGAACCTGTTACCCCCAGCAGGGTCTGTTCCCGGTAACCTTGATTTAAACCATTACTAAGCGCATTTATAGCCTGGGGCTGGTCCCCGGTGGCTTTATAGTCTGAATGTAGTGCAAAACTCCCCATTTTTTTACCTCGCTAAACTAGTCCTACCAAACGGTTGTTCTCCCCATAATAATAGCAAACCCGACCTTAGCAAGGCAAGCCCGAAGTTAATTCACGCGGATTGCGCGGATTTATAAGGATTTGCGCGGGTTTTAATTAGATTAGAATTTAGAAATAGAGTATTTCCCTCCCAGACCGGGGAAGGGGGAACCTATTTATCCTCATAGCGGAAGCTTTAGCTTTCACACTTATTTTAAATAATTTTAATAATAATCCGCGTAAATCTTGCCTGATCCACGTTATCCGCGGCTATGGTTCCCCTACAGAAACTGGGGGCGGGCGCCGTTGTTTATGATATCATCCAGGACTTCCTGACGCTTGCGGTCCAGTTGTTCAAAATCCATAAAGGCGGTAAAAGTTTTCTTTAACTCCTTTAAAGTAGCATGAGCGTTTTCCAGTATTACTTCTGCCTCCAATAACAACGATTCATAGTTGCGGCAGGCTTCGCTGCTCTGTGTAGCTGCAGCTTCGGCATCGTAATTCTCCAGGTAAACTGCCATATCTATGACAATATCCCAGGGTTTTATAGACAACTCCATATTACCTCCATCTATTAAGGCCAGCTGCAGGTTACGAATAATGACCATCACTATACTTTCCAGGTCAAAACCACAGTGGTAGTATTCCAGGAAATACCCTTTTTCCCGAGCCATACGAGCCAGTTCGGCAATAACCAGAGATTTACCGCTGCCGGGAGGCCCGGTTAAAATGTACCGACGTTTACATTCATAACTGATTTCATCAATATAGTTTACCATTCCATCAGCCGTAACCGCACTGGCAAAATAATGCCTTTCTCCCGGCTGTTCCCTCAGCAATTCACTGGCCAGTTCTTCTATCAAATCGCGAATATGAGCCATACTCAAGCAGTCCCGGGCTGGCTTTTTTACTTCTTCCCGGTCCTTAGCGGCGGTTTTAAGAACTTCGAAGGCTTTGGCGTTTTGCTCTTCCTGGCGGTCAATTAAACCAATTATCTCACGGGTCTTCCCATTTAACTCCTTGCGGTTGCGGTAATCACCCAGGTAAATAATGTGCCCGGTAGCACCGGGATAGCGCGGATCAATAGGCTGTGGAAGGCTGCCATTAATAACGGCTGCTCCCAGGCGGGGAATATATACCCCATCCGGGCTTACCGGGTCTAAAGCTGAGATCCAAAACTCAATTTCGTAACCCTTCTCCGACAGGGACTCCCCTAGAAGCCGGATAAACGTGGATTTTCCTGACCCGGCGGCGCCTTTCAATATATATATTTTTCTTAATCCTTGTATCAGGTCTGGTATAAAGGTATGAAAACCCTGGCAGGTATTACTACTGGTCAATACATAGCGAATTTCTCCCGATTTGCTCACTCCTAACCCCTCCATAATACTTTGCTATAAAGTATTCATTTTGGGTACGGAATGTTAACACGGGAATAAAGTGAAGGTAGCAAACAGTACAGGTATGGCAAGGTTCGGTGGTAATCCAAAGTAGCAAGGTTAATTTTGAATTTTTAATTCTTAATTTTGAATTATGGAGGGGAAAGCTACCGCTTTCCCATTATAAACAATAAAAGGCTTTGTCTTTTACCCCTTAATTCAAAATAATAGATTGGTTCCACTGCAAAAACAATAAATATGCATTCGAATGAATAATTGGACATACCCTAAAGGGCACACGCAAACAAGCATGAAAATAGCAGTCAAGATAAGTTAATTGTAATAAAAGGAAATGCGTAAGCATTTCTACGTTAATTAAGAATTTAAAATTAAAAATTCAAAATTAATATATTTGTTTCTTCAAAACTGATATGGCTTTATCCAGTTGCAGGTCTTTATCTTCATCAGCATTATTCTCTACTACGTAGTCCGGGGTTATTCCAACTTCATTTATATCTATTCCGGCAGGGGTATAGTATTTCTGGGTAGTAAGCTTCAGGGCACCGCCATTACGCAGTGGAAATACGGTTTGCATTAATCCCTTGCCGAAAGTTTTCTTACCTACCAGGACTGCCCGCTGATTATCTCGCAAAGCTGCTGCCAGAATCTCCGAAGCACTGGCACTATCTTCATTTACCAGCACTACCAGGGGAATATCCACTTTACCTTTGCTGGCCTGGTAAACCTTTTCATTACCCTGGGCATCGACTGAGCTGACTACCTTATCCCCATCCAGGAATATCCCTGCGATATCGATAGAAACATCAAAATCGCCCCCGCCGTTGTTGCGCAGATCCAAAATAAGCCCTCTGACCTTCTTGTTGTCCAGCAAATCATTTACACTCTCTTTCATTTCCTCAGCTGAACGGGAGCCAAATTGATTCAGACTAATATAGCCTATCTGATTGGCACTATCAATAACTCGTGCCTCTACTGAAGGCACATTGATTATCTCCCGAATAATCCGGAAATCATGTTCTTTACCATCAGAACCGCGATAAACACTAAGCAATAACTGGGTTCCCGGGTCTCCCCGCATCAAATGTACAGCTTCATCCTGGCTCATACCTACTGCACTTTCACCATTTATCTTGGTAATAATATCCCCGTGCTTGATTCCTTCTTTAAATGCTGGGGTACCTTTTATAGGTGATAAAATTTTTAGTCTACCCTGGTCATCCTGCAGGATATATACTCCGATACCACCGAACTTCGCATCTAACCTAATTTGCAGATCCTGCCAGGTGTTTTTGTCCAGGTATTCGGAATAGGGGTCATTAAGTGAAGATACTATACCCGAAGCAGCACCTTCAAAAACGTTAGTATTGTCAATATCATACAAAGATTGGGTCTTAACCAGACCCAGCACACCGATAAAGGTACTTAAACCACCAGCATTAGTAAGAAATATATACAAAATTCCAGCTACAAAAATAGCACCCATTACTGCCAGGAAAGTGTTTACGCCTTTAAGAAAAGCATTTTTTTTCAAATTTTTGCAAACCTCCACTTTATTATCTAATTAATTATATAGATTTGTTGTACTTTTATCCAATAAAATAAAATAAGCCAGGGGGATCCCTGGCTCATTGCATACACTCCTATTTAACATAGGCTCTGGGATCGGTAGGAGTTCCATTAGTACGAACCTCAAAATGTAAGTGGGGACCGGTACTCATACCTGTACTACCTACTTTGCCTATCGCCTGCCCTTTGCTTACATTGACACCCTTGCTAACCAGCAACCTGGACTGATGGGCATAAAGGGTAGATAAACCACCACTATGGTCAACTATAATTACCTGTCCATAACCTGACATCCAACCAGCAAATATAACCGTTCCGCTGTCAGCAGCTACTATAGTAGCTCCCATCGGTGCTCCTATGTCTATCCCGGTATGCATTCTTCTTTCATTCAATATGGGGTGAAACCTCATGCCGTATGGTGACGTTATCCAGGTGTACCCCGGGGTAGGCCAGGTATAAGTTCCGGTACCCGCCTGGGAACTGGTATTACCCGACTGGTACTGGCGGATTATTGACTCCAATTGCCGGGATTCCTGTTCCAGTTCATTAAGGGCTTGCTCCAGTGCTTTCTTCTCCTGGCGTACACTGCCTAACAGCTTCTGTTTTTCTTCCTTCTGAGAGTCCAGTATTTCTTTCTGGTCAATCTGACCAGCCTGAATACTTATCAGTTCTTGTTGCTTGATTTCCAAATCACATTTTTTTAAGGAGAGTTCCTTTTTCTCTTTATTTATGGATTTAATAAGCTCTACATCCTGTTCTACTATCATGTTTAAAAGATCATAGCGGGTCAAAAAATCCTTAATATCAGCAGCCGCAAGTAAGACTTCCAGGTAGGATACATCGCCGCCTTTCTCATAAATAAAAACCAGGCGTTTACCCAGAGTATCGCTTTGCTCAGCCAGGGCCTCTTCACTACACTTAATCTCTTCTTCAACTTCTTCTATACTTTGTTTTAAATAAGCTATACGGTCATCAGTATATTTAATTTCCGATTCGGTTTTAGTGATATCCTGATCCAGGCCGGAAATCTGACCTATAACCGATTTTTCCTTTTTACGCGCCTGGTCTACGCTATTGCGCTGCTGCTTAAGCTGCCGGTTGACATCCTGCAGTTTCTGTTGCTGTTCTTGAATGTTATCAGCGTAAACGGGAAAAATAACCGTAATTAAAAACAGCAGCGATAAACAAACTGCCACCCCACTTTTTAACCTTCTCATCTCTTTAATCCTCCCCGCGACCAATTAAGAATTAATAATTTATAATTAAAAATTATTGTTGAAATACTTCGTATTTCTATTTATTACAATATGTAAATAAAAAGAAGTAAGTTGTACAAATAAAGTTGATATACATAAAGGCAATGCGGAAGCATTGCTACCTGAATTCTTAATTCTCAATTCTCAATTCTTAATTCAATTCTGTTGTTTTAGACATCTAAAAATCTATTTAACGAAATCCAGGTTCCCAGGACTCCCAGGACAGCCCCGCAAATTAAAAGACTAATATAAACATTACTTAAAATTTTAGCATTAGTAACCAGAGGCAGGAAAAAAAGCGCATCCATGTGGTTAATTAATGACCCATAACCTGCCGCCAGCACCAGGATAGCTATAAGTCCCCCAGTTGCCCCCAAAAAGACGCCTTCGATAAAAAAGGGCCAGCGCACAAACCAATCGGTAGAGCCAATTAGTTTCATCAGGTAAATCTCCTTGCGGCGAGCAAATATAGCGAGACGGATAGTAGTAGCAATTAAAAATACGGCCGCAAAAACCAGTAAAACAATAAACACCATACTAACAATGCGTACCCAACGAGTTACCTTAAATAACCTTTCCACAACTCCCTGCCCATAGTTGACCTTGTAAATCCCGTCAATTTTCTTTACCTGAGCAGCAATCTTAGAAACATTATGGGGATCATCTGCCTTGATTTCATAACTGTTAGGCAGCGGGTTTTTGCCCAAAGTTTCTTTTAGATTATATTCTTTTCCGCCATAGCTCTCCTGCAGTTTGTCCAGCGCCTTTTCCCGGGAAACAAAATTAACCGATTTTACTCCGGTAATAGCAGTTAAATCCTGCTTAATATCACTAATTTGTGATTTGGTCAAATCTTTTTCCAAAAAGGCTACTATTTCAACATCTGATTCCAGGTAGTTCATAAGGGCACTGGCATTAATCGTTAATAGAACCGCAAACCCCAGTATAAGAATAGAAATCGCCACCGTGGAAATTGTAGCAAAGCTTAATAAACGATTCCGGGATAGTGATTTAAAGGCTTCCCGCAAGAAATAAATAATGCTTCCTGGTCTCATAACACTAACTCCCCAGGTGGGTTATCGGCTACGATTTTGCCTTCTTCCAACATAAGTACCCGCTTACCGGCAGATTTCACCAGTTCCCGGGCGTGGGTAGCCATAATAACTGTAGTTCCAGTGCGGTTAATATTGAACAATAATTCCATTATTTCCTGAGAGGTGTTGATATCCAGATTCCCGGTAGGCTCATCCGCTATCAGGAGCAGAGGACGGTTAGCCAGAGCCCGGGCAATTCCCACCCGTTGTTGCTCACCGCCGGATAGTTCCCCGGGAAATGATTTTTCCTTACCTTTTAGACCCACCATTTTGATTACTTCCGTAACTCGCTCTTTAATATCTCTGCTGCTGGCGCCAACAACTTCCATGGCAAAAGCAATATTTTCATACACAGTTTTATTCTCCAGTAACTTAAAATCCTGAAAAACAATCCCAATATTTCGCCTTAAACGGGGTACCTCCCCTCGTTTCATCCTTACTATACTACGTGAAGCTAAGAATATCTGTCCCCGGGTAGGAAGTTCCTCCCGAAACAGCATCTTTACCAGGGTAGACTTTCCAGCACCACTGGGGCCCATCAAAAATAGAAATTCGCCCCGTTGGATTTTTAGCGAGATATCGTCCAGGGCTTTAACGCCATTGGGATATATTTTGGAGACGTTATAAAACTGAACTAACATCCAATTACCTCCAAATAAAAAAAACCACCAATAATGGTGGTTCTACAAAAACAATAGGAATTCCTTTTTTATTTTGTCTTCTTTTTAAGTAAAAGATGAATATTCTGGACTATTTTATCGACAGTGAGGCCATAATGTTGCATTAGCTCGTCAGGAGTACCCGACTGTCCGAAAACATCGTTAATTCCCATCCTCATTACCGGTACCGGATAATTTTCGCTTACTACTTCACAAACTGCACTGCCCAGTCCCCCAATAATGCTATGTTCTTCGGCCGTAAGCATGGCCCCGGTCTGCATTGCCAGGCTAACAGTTATATCTTTATCCAATGGCTTGATGCTATGCATATCGACCACTGATAGCTGAATCCCTTCTGCAGCCAGAATTTCCGCTGCCTGCAGGGCCAAAGCTACCATTGCCCCACAGGCAATTATGGCGGCGTCGTGACCCTGGCGAAGCTGTATCCCATGGCCAATTTGGAAGTCCATATCATCTTTATAAATAAGCGGTAAGGCTGGCCGTCCCAAACGCAGATAAGCGGGGCCCTGATGCTGATAAAGCTTAAAAAGGGCCTGACGGGTACTTACCCCATCCGAGGGCACGATTACGGTTAAATTAGGTATGCTGCGCATAATGGCAATATCCTCTACCGACTGGTGGGACCCGCCATCTTCCCCTACGGTTATACCGCTATGGGTGGCACAGATTTTTACATTTAAATTCGCATAAGCTAGAGAATTACGTACCTGCTCGAAAGCCCGCCCGGCAGCAAAAATGGCAAAGGAACTGGCAAAGACTACTTTCCCTGCAGCTGCTAACCCCGCAGCCATACCCATCATATTCTGCTCAGCAATTCCGGCATTAAAGAAGCGGTCCGGAAACTTTTTGGCAAAATCAAAGGTTTTAGTGGATTTGGAAAGGTCAGCATCCAACACTACAATATCATCATATAAACTCCCCAATTCCACCAGGGCCTTCCCATAAGCATCTCTTGTAGCCTGTTTATCCAAAATTACTTCAACTCCCGTTAGGAATTATTAATTTTTAATTTTTAATTCTTAATTAAGGTTGGGATAAACTACGTTTATCCCTTCCATAATTCAAAATTCAAAATTAAGAATTCAAAATTATAAAAGTTCTGCCAGGGCTTTTTTGACTTCGTCGGGTTTGGGGGCTACGCCGTGCCATTCTACCCGGTCCTCCATGAAGGAACAGCCTTTACCTTTTATAGTATGAGCAATTACGGCTGTAGGTCGGCCCGATACGGTTCGGGCGCTATTTAAAGCCGCCATTATCTGTTTATGATCATGCCCATCTATCTCCAGGACTTCCCAACCGAAGGCTCTGAACTTATCAGGAATAGGCAGGGGGGACATAACTTCCTGTACCCGGCCATCAATCTGCAGCCCGTTATGATCAACAAAGGCCATAAGATTGTCCAATTTATAATGAGCTGCGGCCATAGCCGCCTCCCAGACCATGCCTTCCTCTATTTCCCCGTCACCGAGCATGGTATAAACCCGGTAAGATTTCTTATCCATTTTCCCGGCCAGAGCCATTCCCACTGCCCAGGATATACCTTGTCCCAGGGAACCGGTGGAAGCTTCCACCCCGGGGACTTTGCGCATATCCGGGTGTCCTTGCAGGGGACTGCCCAGGGTCCTTAAAGAATTGAGGTTATCGATTGGAAAGAAACCTTTCTCTGCCAGCACCGCATATAGTACCGGTGCAGCGTGTCCTTTACTTAGAACAAAACGGTCCCTGTCAGGCCAATGGGGATTAGCCGGGTCAACATTCATTTCCCAGAAATACAGGCAGGCTACGATATCGCTGGCGGAGAGTGACCCGCCGGTATGCCCTGAACCTGCCTGCCCCAGCATTTTAATAATGTTTCGGCGCATCTGCCGGGCCTTTTCGATAGTAATTGCTACTGCTTCTTCTGTAATCTCCTTCACCTTCAACGCTCCTTATGGTTTGAATTAAGAATTAATAATTAAAAATTAATAATTATTGTAGAAATGCAAGCATTTCTATTATTTGATAAATTATAATTGGGGAAAAACTTTGTTTTTCCCTTCCTTCATTCTTAATTCTAAATTCTTAATTCTCAATTATTTCTGCTGTAGCCGGGCATAGATGAAATCGTCCAGGTCACCGTCCAGTACGGCCTGGACATTGCCTTCCTCCAGGTTAGTACGGTGGTCTTTTATAAGGTTAAACGGGTTTAAGGTATAGGTTCTAATCTGGCTGCCCCAGGCTATTTCTTTATATTCTCCCTTAAGATTCTGTAAATTATTTTCCACTTCTTTTTGCTTCAAATCATATAATTTAGCCGTCAATATTTTCATGGCACATAAGCGATTGGCATGTTGGGAACGCTCATTTTGACATTGTACCACAATACCGGTGGGCAGGTGAGTAATGCGGACAGCGGAATCAGTTTTATTTACATGCTGCCCGCCAGCACCGCTGGAGCGGTAGGTGTCGATACGTAATTCTTCCGGATTTATATTTACCTCTACATTTTCAATTATCTCAGGAAGCACAGAAATAGAAGCAAAAGAAGTATGGCGGCGCCCGGATGAGTCGAAGGGGGAAATCCGAATCAGCCGGTGTACCCCTTCTTCACACTTTAATTTACCATAAGCATATTTGCCCTTGACCATAAAGGTCACACTCTTAACCCCGGCTTCATCACCGGCCAGATAGTCCATAATTTCCACTGCATACCCGGATGATTCCGCCCAGCGGCTGTACATTCGCAGCAGCATCTCCACCCAGTCCTGGGCTTCGGTACCGCCGGCTCCAGCATGCAGGGAAACAATGGCGTCCCTTTCATCATGGAGTCCAGAAAACAAAACCAGGAGTTCAAACTCCCGAAAATTCTTTTGTAATTGCTGTAATTCTATTACGGTATCATTCCAGAGTTCCTGTTCTCCCTCCTCCTGAGCCATATCCAGCAGTTCCTTCAGATAATTGGCTTTATCCCAAAGAGCGTAATATTTATCAATATTCTCCTGCATCTGACTGATGCTTTTCAGTATTTGCTGGGCTTCCTGACGCTCATTCCAGAAGTTTTCATTAAGAGTTTTTTTATGCAGTTGCTCTACTCTTTGTTTCTGGCCATCAATGTCAAAGAGAAGCCCTCATTTCTCCAAGTCGTTTTATTGTATCGCTGCAAACTGCTTGCGGGTCTTCAATCAAGACTTTTCACCCCTTTATGGTTGTGTTGAGCTCACTGCCGGCTCAAAATAATCATATTTCTTCTTAAGAATAACAATATCCACCCGGCGGTTCATAGCCCGGCTTACCGCATCCTCATTGGCAACTAACGGGCGATATTCACCATACCCTATTATAGACAATCGTTCTGATGGTATGCCGGCTTCTTCGTTAAGTACGTGTACTACATTTGATGCTCGCAGGGCTGATAGTTCCCAGTTGGAAGGAAATTTGCCGGTATTAATAGGTACGTCATCAGTATGCCCTTCTACCCGAATATAGTTGGGTAACTTAACCAGAGTACTGCCTATCTCCCGGATAATACTCTGCGCCCTGGGTGTTAACTGGTCCGAAGCGCTGGCAAAAAGCAGGGTATCCTTAAAACTTATTACCAGACCCCGTTCCTGCTCGTACACTATAATATGGTCACTTAATTTGGTAACTGCAGCATTACCCTGGGCTTCACCCTGACTGGCTTCCAGGTCTTTAGTTTTAATAAATTCAGCTATCATTTGCTTAACTTCATCTAATTCACCCTGCTGGGCCGGTGCTGGTCCCGGTCCCTCCGGTACATGCTGTCCTGTCATGCCTTCTACCAGGGAAGGGCCCTGAGTTTCCAGTACGGAAAGAGCCTGACCGGTTAATACTACACTCAAAGAATTAGCTACGGCTGCGTATTTGCGGGCATCAACCTGGCTCATGGTATACATCAAGATAAAAAATATCATCAGGAGCGTAATCAAGTCAGCATATGTAATCAGCCAGCGCTCCATACCGCCTTCGCCTTCGGATTCTTGTTTTTTACGGCGCCTTGCCATTTTATCACATCCTTGCCTGAGCCTGCTGCTGTTCGACTGCAGCCTCCCTGGTCTGCGGCGGCAGGAAGGTCATAAGTTTTTCCCTTATTACCCGGGGATTTTCTCCCGCCTGAATGGAAAGTATACCTTCCAGGACCAGTTCCATTAAGAGAACATCTTTAGCCGATTTACCTTTTATCTTGGTGGCAAAAGGAATCCACAAAACATTGGCCGAAGCTACGCCATAAAGAGTTGCCAGGAAGGCAACCGCAATAGCACCACCCAGTTTATCAGGTTCAGTAATATTACTTAAAACGTGGACCAGACCCATAACTGTACCTATAATACCCATAGTAGGGGCAAAACCGCCGGCTGACATAAATATGTCATGGCCTACCTTTTCTTTGTTTTCATAGGCCTCAATTTCCATTTCCAACATGTTACGGGTAAGCTCGGGGTCAGTCCCATCTATGACCAGCTGCAATCCCCGAGCCAGGAAGGGGTTATCTATTTCACCAAGCTGGCTTTCCAGACTGAGCAAACCTTCGCGGCGGGCTTTATCAGCCGTTTCTACCAGCGAATCCAGCACGGTAAGATAATCAATCTTGCGATCGGTAAACACCACTTTAAGGAAATAAGGAACTGTTTTTATCTCATCCATAGTAAAACTTAATATAACTGCTCCGAAGGTTCCCCCAAATACGATTACGGCGGCCGTTTTTACCAGCAACATGGTGACGTGACCGCCCTCCCAGAGGAAACCGCCTACTAACCCTCCTAATCCTATGAGTAAACCTATCAGAGTTGCTATATCCATTAACTAACCCCTCTTCCACAACAGTTCTTATATTTCTTACCGCTGCCACAGGGGCAGGGCTGATTGCGTCCTATTTTCTTTCCTACTCGAACCGGTTTCTTCTCCGCCTCTTCGCCCTGGTTAACAAAAGTCTGCCGTTCCTGCGGCTGCTGTACTACTTTAACCCGCAGGATATAGCGGACAACGTCTTCCTTTATACTGTAAACCATAGACTCGAAGGCATTAAAGGCTTCAAATTTATACTCCACCAACGGATCTCTCTGCCCGTAAGCCCGCAAATTTATACCATTACGCAACTGATCCATGGCATCGATGTGATCCATCCACTTATCATCGATAATCCTGAGCATGATGGCCCTTTCCAGTTCGCGCATGGTCTCACTGCCCAGTTCCTCTTCCCTCTCCTCATAGAGGCGGTGGGTGCGCTCCTGCAGGAAATCCTTCATTACACTGCGGGTCATCCCTTTAAGCTCATCAATAGTAAAGTCTATACGGGGAAGAACATGCTGTTCCACATAAGCCAGCAAACCTGGCAAATCCCAATCATCGGAATATTTTATCTCACCGGCATAACTATTTACTACCTCATCAATGACATCATCAATCATACTGGAAATGGTATCTTTCAGGTTTTCACCATCCAGCACCTTTTTGCGTTCCCCGTAAATTATCCCTCTTTGCTGGTTAATAACATCATCGTATTCTAAAACATTTTTCCTTATACTGAAGTTGCGGCTTTCTACCTTCTTCTGGGCGTTTTCAATACCCCGGGAAACCATTTTATTTTCAATGGGCATACTATCATCCATCCCCAGGCGATCCATAACCCCTTCGATGGTAGAAGCTCCGAAAAGCCTCATTAAATCATCTTCCAGGGAAACATAGAAACGTGATTCTCCCGTGTCTCCCTGACGGCCGGAACGACCGCGTAACTGGTTATCGATACGGCGGGCCTCATGCCTTTCCGTACCCAGAACATACAAGCCACCCAGCTCTTTTACCCCTTCACCTAGAACTATGTCGGTTCCTCTACCTGCCATATTGGTAGCGATGGTTACGGTATTTTTTTCACCGGCACCAGCTATTATCTGGGCTTCTTTCTCATGATGTTTGGCATTCAAAACCTGGTGCGGGATACCCCTTTTCTTAAGCATATCGCTTAAAAGCTCGGATTTTTCTATGGAAATAGTACCAACCAGTACCGGTTGGCCCTGCTGGTATCGTTCGGCAATATCTTCAACTACCGCCTGGAATTTTCCGGGTTCGCTGCGATAAATAAAGTCAGGTTGGTCTTTCCTAACCATGGGCATGTTAGTAGGGATAACTACCACGTCCATACCATAAATTTTACGGAATTCCTCTTCCTCGGTTTTAGCGGTACCAGTCATACCAGCCAGTTTTTTGTACATGCGAAAATAGTTTTGGAAAGTTATAGTTGCCAGAGTCTGCGACTCTTTCTCTATCTTAACCCCTTCCTTGGCCTCAATGGCCTGGTGCAAACCATCACTATAGCGACGCCCAAACATTAAGCGTCCGGTAAATTCATCTACTATTATTACCTGGTCCTCTTTAACCACATAATCCCGGTCCCTCTTCATCAGACCGTGGGCTTTAAGCCCCTGGTTTACATGATGCGCCAGTTCCATGTTTTCCGACAGGTTTTCAATATTAAAATGCTTTTCCACCTTACGCACCCCTTCTTCAGTAAGGGTTACCAGGTGGGCTTTCTCATCTACTTTATAATCCTCTTCATTTACCAGACGGGGAATGAATTTTGCTATCTGGTAGTAGAGGGTGGTAGGTTTGTCCCCTTCACCGGAAATAATTAAAGGGGTACGGGCTTCATCTATAAGAATAGAGTCAACCTCGTCTATAATCGCATAGTGCAGATCTCGTTGCACCATATGCTCCGGAGCTACTACCATATTATCCCGCAGGTAATCAAAACCAAATTCGTTGTTGGTACCGTAAGTAATATCACAGGAGTAGGCATGCCTGCGCTCATCATAACTGAGACCATGGACGATAAGGCCTACCGATAATCCGCAATATTCATAAATCGGGCGCATCCACTCCGAGTCTCTGGTAGCCAGGTAATCATTGACCGTTACTATATGAACTCCCTTGCCTTCCAGAGCGTTTAAATAAGCTGGTAAAGTAGCTACCAGGGTTTTACCTTCACCCGTTTTCATCTCGGATATGCGGCCTTCATGCAAAACCATACCGCCAATAAACTGGACATCAAAATGCCTCATTCCCATGGTACGACGGGAAGCTTCCCGTACCAGGGCAAAAGCCTCTGCTAATATATCGTTTAAATTCTCCCCTTGCTTTAACCTTTCCTTAAATTCAGCAGTTTTGCGAGGAAATCCTTCCGCCGGTAAAGCTGTAAAATCCGCTTCCAACCGATTAATAGTCTCTACCTTGCGGCGCAAACGCTTAACTTCTTTGTCGTTATCATCGATCAGTCTCATCAAAGCATCTTTAATCATGATTGTTCTCTCCTCTAAAAAAAGAGGAACCATTTTAGGTTCCTCCTATTTTACATTCAATAAATTAACATTTTTATATTATCACTTTGGCACTAAGCCTTCAACTAATCAAATTCCGGCTCAATCAATCCATAGCCCTTGTCCTTGCGCTTGTAAACAACATTTACTTCCTCAGTACCAGAATTAAAGAAGACAAAGAAATTATGCCCTAAAAGGTTCATTTGCATAATTGCTTCCTCTTCATCCATGGGCTTCAAGGCAAATCTCTTGGTGCGTACAATATTAAACTTTTCGGCAGCCTGGCCCTGATCCAGTTCCTTAATAGCTTCTTCCTGTAAGGCTCTTTTCAAACCGGCTCCGCGGTTATTCCGGTATAATCTGGTCTTATATTTTTCAATCTGTTTTTCCAGTTTCTCTACTACCAGGTCTATTGAGCTATACATATCATCAGTACAATCTTCACCCCGAAGTATTATCCCGTTAAGGGGTATGGTTACCTCTACTTTGTGACCTTCAGCGCCAACCGACAGGGCTACCTGAGCCTCCTTTACATCCTCGATGTATTTTTCCAACTTGGAAAGCCTTTTAGTGGTATAGTCCTTAAGAGCATCAGTAAGTTCAATGTTCTTGCCTCTAATATCAAACTTCATAAACGACCACCCCTTTCCCGTTGCTTATGTATATTATTCTACTTTAATTGAAAGAAATCCTCCATACCGTTACTTTAGTATTATGCGCAAAATTTGTTATAAATACCGCAGCCAAACAGGGGGACGTTCTTTTTGTTTGCTTGTACCAAGCAAACAAAAAGAACGTCCCCCTGTTTGAAATGAAAAAACCGGGCCTTTTACAGCCCGGTGTAATATTCCTTTATTCTATAACGCTGCTTCTTTCATTTGCTGGAAACACTCCATGCAGTAAACAGGTCTGCCCTCTACAGGCTTAAAAGGAACTTGGGTTTCAACTCCACATCTGGCACATACTGCTTCGAACATTTCGCGTGGAGCTCTGCTGCCATTGCGGTTGTTGCGACGGTTGGTTCTGCATTCCCGGCAACGCTTGGGTTCATTTTCAAATCCCTTTTCATGATAGAATTCCTGCTCTCCAGCAGTGAAAATGAACTCCTGACCACAATCCTGGCACACTAAGGTTTTGTCTTCGAACATAGAAAGATATCCCTCACTTTTTAGAATTTAGTCGGTAACATACCATAAAGCATTATACCAACCCGTATACCATATTATACCCACCATATTTTGAAATAGCAAGAAATGCCTATTGGAAATGAGAAAATCGGTAATTCTGCTGCGGAAATCTTAGTAGGGTGCAAATGAGTGGCTATAAGTAGGGGTAATAATTTTTAATTTTTAATTTTGAATTCTTAATTATGGTGGAAATACTTCGTATTTCTCTTTATTTCAATTCTATTCTAATGCAATAAAAAGAAATGCGTAAGCATTTCTACTTTAATTCAAAATTTAAAATTCATAATTCATAATTACTTCAGTTCTTTGGCCTGGTTATAGGCCTGGCTGGCTTGCTTATTATTTGCCCGAGATTTAGTTTTATTAGCCCGGGTAAGGCTCGCTCTCATTAATACCTGACTCTGGTCATCAATTTCGCTAATAGATTTAAGAATAGTACCCAGCTGGTTTACCATTTCCTTAAGATGGGCAAACTGTTCATTTTCCAGCTTCGCCTCAAGCTGGCTTAAGGTAAATTCATCAATCCCCAGCTCACTTACTACCTGCTCCTGTAAAATTCGGTTTTCATCCTCCAACACCTGCAAATCTTCCAGCAGTTTTTGCCGTTGGGCCACAATATCCATAACCTGAGAGGATATTCCCGCATTGTCGGCCTGTTTAAGCACCTCCAGCTGCTCCTGGGCAGAGGCGGCCATTTTTTCACATAGCAACCATTGCTTATTAAAATTGTGGATAATATTATCTATAAGAATGTTATTCACTTTAGATCTTCCCTTTATTTTTCTTACCGGCCCTTAAAAGCAGCCTCAGGTTATTTCTTCTGGTCAATAAACCAGCCCTCGGTATAAATTTCCTCCTGTAAGTAGGCTTTGGAGGCTTTACTACTAATTCGGCTTTGCTGTAGTTTGAGTGCTATATTATCCTTTTGTTCATGCATCCGGCTTAATGATTTTTCATCCAGTTCCCTTATTTCTTTTATTAGCTCAATAGTTTCTTCCCTCTGGTTCTCTATTTCTTCTATCTCTTCCCTGGTGGCTAACTCAGGATGATCTATTAATTCCTTAAGCCCCTGATCTAATACCGCATACACTGTATCTATTTCTTCAATAATTATTGTCCGCTGTTGTAATAATTCCAGTAATTTCTCGCCAGGCTCTTCTTCTTGTTGCAGCGTATTATAAATGGCATGGGAAAATTGTTCAATTACCCCGAAAAGGTCACGAATTTCATTTAACTTTTGCGATACTGATTGCGAAACCATTTATTATATCCAACTTTCTTAAACAGGCGGCTTAAGAGATAGCCTCCTGAGCTGCGGTTAGCCATTCGGTAAATTAATCAAAACCTACTACACCAATTCGTCCACCAGTAATCCCAGTGCCTGATTAATCATTTCCCTTAAACGAGCACTTAAATCCAGCATGTAATCGGGTGGTATTTCTTTAATGGTTTCTTTGCTCTGATTATCTATCACCCTTACCTGGAAACGTCCACTGTCTTCGTGAAGTTGAAATTCCAGGTGGAAATTAGATAGATTCATAATATCATTGGCAACTTCAACAGCCTGGTGGACTTCTTCCCTGCTTGCCCTGGAAGCCACCAATTCTTCCACCCCTACCCTGTTTTTTTGCTGATCGGGTAATATTTCTTCCCGAACCGTACTCCGACCTGCCTCAACTACTGCGGGAGTATTAATTGCCATCCCTTGCCCATCAACCCGCATATTTCCGCCTCCCTGCATAAAATTTGGTGATAATATTATCAATATTTTAATATTATCCTTTAAAATTAAGCCAGGTTGTACAACCCATTAGCCCTTGATGTTAATATGAGAAACCGTATTATTACCTGCGCTTGCTCCCACTACCGCATTGCTTACTCCCCCTGTGGTATTACCGGTACTTATCTCTGCCGGGGGTGAACTTTTGCTTTTTATAATCGCTTCCTGCCAGGTATCACGTAATTCAATCACAAAGTTTTCTACCTCGTTCAATATTTGTGCATCCTTTTTCACATTAGCCTGAACCATTTGGTGATGTAGATATTCATAGAGTAAAAACATGGGCTTGGAAATTTCATAATCCATATTAAGACTGGCCATTAATTCCACCAGAATTTCCTGCCCATTAATAATTTCCCGGTGCGCCTGGTTTATATCTTTATCTTCAATAAATTTCCTAGCCTGTTTAATGTTTTTCAACAAACCCTCATAAAGCATAGTTATAAGCTTTTCCGGAGCTGTTTCCACACTGGATCTTTTATATTGATCATATGCCTGTGCATTAAGGTTCAAGCTATCTCCTCCTCTGCCGTAACTATATATAAATATCGTATGGTTACTTTAAAAACTTTAAGAAATGAAAAACCCGGGAGGTTAGTCCCGGGAAGGAAGACAAATTTATAATTATTTTAGGATTCCATGATAGGTTGCAAACATTTATGTAATTCGTTGCTCCAGGCGGAGAAGGCAGGTGATAGTATGAGTTGTAAATCCATACGGGCCTGGTTTAGTTTTTGATCCTCATAGGAAATTGATAACTTTTCAAACGCATTTAGTAATTTATCTGCCGCCTGGACTACTGTTTCAATCTCTATGCTGGATTGTATAGATTCCATGGCCCGGGTAACCGAATAAAATGCCTGTATAATATCCTGGAACAGATAATAGCTATCTTCCAAATGCCCATCTGCCAATCTTTTATCCAGATGATCCAGACCTTCTTTGATAGTATTACTCAATTCAACCATATCTCGAGATAAGGTAATCAAGCTCTCCATAATTTCCCCTCGTATTTACATTTTGATCCTTTAAGCAATTATATCCAGTTGACTGCCGAGATGGGGAAGTGCCGACTTTTCCATCATCTCGATTAAAGCCTGAGCGGATTGCTTGGCCGAATCCATCTCCATCTTCATTACACTGGTACTGACTGCCTGCTGCAGACTCTGGGCCTGCATTAGGGTGGCTAAACTGGCCAGGGCGCCAATTTCCATCTAAATACACCCCCTAAAACATTCCATCTTTAATCATTCGCTACCCAGATTACATATTCCTGCTAGTTTTGAAAGGTTGTTTTTTATTTCTGCGCAAGGGGACTTACTGGTTGCATAAGGAGAAGCTAGTTTCACCGAGTCTTATTTTCCCAGTAACTGCATTACCAGTTGTGGTTTTTGATTCGACTGGGCCAGCATGGCTGTAGCGGCCTCACTTATAATGCCCTGCTGCACATAGGCACTCAAGTTTTTGGCCATATCGGCATCCCGAATGCGGGATTCTGAAGCAGTAAGATTTTCATGAGCTACGGCCAGGTTATTCATACTATGGTCCAGACGGTTCTGCATGGCACCCAGTGAAGAACGCTGTGATGATACCTTGGCAATAGCCCGATCCAGTGCCGCCATGGCCTGCGCAGCATGAGCCCGGGTAACTACCAGGATTTCGTCTACCCCCAGGGCCTGGGAACTGGCATCCATTAAGTCCAGCCATTGTACCTGGCCCCGATTAGCCCCCATCTGCAATACAGTAGCATTATCCACCAGTTGTACAGTCACCTGAATATTTTCTTCCCCCTGCCAGGTGAAATCCTCAGCAGCCTCATCATAGGAAGCCTCCAGGCCCAGGCTGGAGTCAATCCGCAATTCGACGTTGCTGTTTAAGGCCCCCACTATGTTCTGGTCCGATTGAGCCTGGAAACTATTAATTAACTTGCCACTGACCGCATCACGCACTTCAATATCCAATTCATTATTACTGGCATTCCTCAGTACAGAAATCCCCAGGGCATTTAAGAGCGGCTCCGGACCAATAAAATTAAACTCGCCCCCGCTGCCGGAAACTGCGCTGCGCACTACCAGTCCCCCTTCCAGTTGCTCTAGATTACTGGTATCGGAGGGGCTATCCACAAAGGAAACAAACTTATAACGGTTTTTCTCTCCCACCAGTTTACCCTGACCCAGAGTATCATAAATAGCCTGGTTAATGCGATCTAATACATCTACAATCTCGTCTTCGCCATAGAGCATAATCTTAACTTGCTTATCCCCGTTTTGTAGTAACAACTCCTGGGGCGGCTCCAATAAAAATCGTCCTTCCGGGGTCCAGAACTGGGCAATATCTTTGAGTTTAGTATAATGATGAGCGGTAGCTGTGTTAATACTCTTCTGGAAAACTGACTCAAACTGCACCGCTTCATCGATTACCCTTGGAGTATGCAGGCTATCTAATAATCCAAGAGCAGTACCACCATGAAAATCAGCAATGGTAAAATCCATTATCCCCTCATGTACGTCACCTGTATCATAATTCACCTGATAAGTCCTGAGGGTGGTATTCTGATGATCCAATACCCCATCATGAAAGCGCCAGGCATGAGGATAAATATCCCGCCGGTCGGCGCTGCTGAATAAATATATTTCATCGGCATCGCTGTCGGCAGGTTCGCCCTCTGCAGATAGAAACAGGGAAAAACGATCCCCGACCCGCAGGCGGGAAATATCAGCAAAATTAAACTGACTGAAGCTTAAGCCATCGGCACCGCTATCATTAAAGAAGGTAATACTACTATTGTTCCCACCCAGGGCTATATAGTCATCAAACGCATAGCGGTAATTTCCGTCCTGGTCATAAATATGAGCCTGACCCCGCAAAATGACCTGCCCTCCTGTAATATCCAGCACCTCAAAAACTACCGCTGCGTTCTGCTTTTCTCCTGCCTGGTATTCAGTTTCCGATAAAAAATGGGTAATTGCTTCTCCCTGTTGCATATCCTTAAAATAATAGCCAGTAAGCAAGGCCGAGGCCCGGTGGTCAGTAGTGCCATTGTAGTTTATCTCCAGGTGTACATTATTAGAACCTACCCCATTGCCCGCAGCAAATCCTCCCGCTGCCACACCCTCCAAAAGCAAGCTACCAGTCCATACTCCGACACTATTATCCCCGCCATTAAGGGGGTGGACAAAATAGCCCAGAAGGTTAAAATCCTTGCCGTTTTCCGCATTTTCATTAAATCGATATTCCATGGTGCTCCCGCCTACGGTCCAGGGATTACCGGAAACAGCTATGTTGGCATCGGAGTGAACCGGGGGACCATCATGATAGCCTCCACCTGCCCGGGCAGCTACATTTATAACAAATTTATCGTTTACGCCAAGATTTCCACCTACCTGCAGTGCATCAAATTGAATACAGCCAATGGTGATGGGACCGCCGGTCAAAGCAATGGTAAGCGGTCCAAAGTCATTGGCAGTGCCATCACGATTGTAACCCTTGCCTTCTACCTGTACGATGGGAGGCTGTCCCGGAGTCAGCACCGTAAAAAGTAAGGAAGCATTATCATCCTCCTGCCGCCATACCCTTATATTCTGCAAATAGTCACCCGGGTCTCCGCCATTGGCGAAATAATAAGTAGTATCATTACCATAAGCCGCGTGAGCGTAATGATTAAAACCTCCAGCGCCACCGCGTTCGCTATATATGACAGCATTAGCCTGGGTGGCAATCTGTCCGAAATCTATATCATGGTTGACTACAGCAAAAGTTCCGGCTCCGGTACGAATTAGCTGCGGCATGAGCACAGTATCATTGTTGTCCAGTACCCCGTCATTAAAATGCAGGCCACCGGTAGGAACAAAAGTAGCCCCGGTATTGCCATCGATAGTCTCAATATCTATGCGGTCATGGTTGGCTCCACCCCGAGCCTGGGTAAACATGCACCAGGAACCACCCAGTTCTACCCCATTATCAACATTATCCGGGATGTAAATGGAGCTAAAAGGCAATACACCTGAACCTACTAAAGGATTGGCAGTCTCGTCATCCCCCTCCCACCACCAGTCAGTCCGGCTCTGCAGGCCATAAAAAGTCCCATTATTATCTACTCCGGTATACGAAGTCCTCACCTGCACCCGGTCGCGAGCCTGCCAGGTTTGGGTACTTATACTGCCACCCGGAGCCAGAGAAACATCACCCCCGGCACCAAAAAGCTGATCCTTGCCGGCGCTGTCCCGAAAGATGACTTCCCGCCGCAATGGGCCGGTCTCGGTACTGCTAATGGTAAACTGGCCGTTATGGTGGGAACCATCGTAACCCGGCGTATTAGCCAAATTACTCCAGTTAGCGCTATGGTTGAACCCCCAGCCTTGTACCGTGGCCAAACATTGCTCAATATTAGAACCCGCAGCAATAGTGCCCAGATTGCGGTTGAAATCTACCCCGGTTCCGCTGTGGTCGCTAGCTCCCCGGATTATTAGGAGATTATCCAGGCCCAACTCGGAAGCCGTGGTATTAACATTATCATCAATCCTCAAATCGTACAGGGTGTTACTGGCACCAGTATTATCAACCCACAGGCTGCGGGTGCCATCTCCGTTGTCGTGCATAGAAAAAGGATTAACCCCATTGTTGGCTGCCAGATCATCCAGTGCCATAGCATTCTGCATAGCCGTATTCAACTGGCTGTTGATTTGATCCAGATGCCGGTCACCTACATTAACTGTTATAGTGTGATTATTGTACACCCGGTGGGATAAAGCCGAACCTCCGCCAGGATTAACCGTAATTCCACCTATGTTTAATTCTGTTTCTAGAGAAGTAGCTGCTGCATCGTAATCTATAGTAAAGATATGCCGCGGTACTCCGTTATTGGTAAACTGCAGCCGGCTTAAACCTGCTCCTAAATCTACTGAAGTCACATCTATATTATAGCTAGCCAGGGCCGTATCCATGGTAGCGGCGATATCGTTCAGGGTCTGACCCCCAACATTAAAGCTGATTTCCCGGTTGAAATCCCGGGCAGTTCCGGTAATGGTTCCCGTATCTGCCAAACCACCTGGCCCGGTAGTAATTCCTAGCTCTGTCCCGGAATTGCCAATACTATCAATAATATCTATGCTTAATCCCGAACTATTGCTAACATCAATCCGGTGTTGCCCACCCCCGGCATCGACTGCAGTGAAATTTAATTCGGCATAGCTTCCACCTTCGAGAGCATTGATGGCATTTTCTAAAGCCGCAGCCACCTCATCAACAGTCATATCTCCTACCGCTACCGTAACTTTTTTCAAGGGATCATCATGATCCTGTAGAGTAATCTCAGCCCCCGAAGCAGTGATATAGGTGGTATGGCCCACCACCTGTTCCCCGGCCTGAGCCCGGTAGGTAAGATTAAGATCAACTGTACTGCCAGCCTCTGAACGGTAATAGGTAACAGCGTTAACATTGTTGGCCAGCAAATCACGGGTATCACTGGCCACCACTTGAAAATGGGTATTCATATTAATATCATAGTTAGCCCGGGTCACCATAGTAGCACTGCCCGGGCCAGTTAAATCACCCCATAGCTGACTGCTCTGAGCATCGCTGGCCCCCAGCCCTGCAGTTATATCCATAGATACATCAATGTTACTTCTCCCGGTTGCATTTACCCCGGTGACAATATCCGGTGTAGTCGGATCAGCAAAGTCCGCAAACTGGGCCATAAAAGGCACCTGGTCGGCAATATCAATGTTGTATTCTCCATAAGGCATAATATTAGGGTTAGGAGAAGTGGAAACAGAGGTTATGCCCAGATCGGCCAGGGGGTTGGCGCTCTCCATACCATTATTTTGCAAATAGGTAATGCCCCCGAAAGGAGTCTCGCGGGTAGAAATGCGATAAGAACCTTCCATTAATCCCCGGCTCCTAAAATCGGTAATACCCGAATATTCGCCACGGATATTGGTAACATTAATACTCCCTGATAAGGTATCGTTCATGCTGCTTAAGGCATTACTGCCCAGCACCTGTCCCTTACCTGCAGTAGCCTTAATATTCAGGCGATAGTTGCCTTCAGCTGCCTCTATATCCCCAAATTGGTTACGGGACAGCAGACTGCCATTTACATTGACCTGCACCCGACGGTCACTGCTGCTGGCAAGTACCGAAGCAGTACCATCCAGCAACTTCTTACCGTTAAATTCAGTATTTAAAGCTATGTTATCCAGCTGTTCTTTGCATTGTTCAATTTCTTTTTGAATTTCCTGCCGGTCACCCGAGGTTAGATTGTCACTGGCAGCTTTTACCGACAACTCCCTCATACGCTGCAATACCGCATGGCTCTGGTTCAGGGCACCTTCTGCGGTCTGGATCAGAGAAATCCCATCCTGCACGTTTTGTACTGCCCGAGAAAGCCCCCGAATTTGGCCGCGCATCTTCTCTGATATAGCCAACCCCGCCGCATCATCCGCCGCCCGGTTGATGCGCATGCCGGAAGAGATTTTTTCCAGTAAATTTTCGCTAGCCTTTACGCTACGCTTGAGGGAGTTGTATGTAAAAAGCGAAGAGAGATTATGGTTTATAATCATAACAGCTTTCTCCTTGTCTTTGGCAAATCAGGCCCATATCCGGGAGGCAATTAATGAGACTGAATACCGTTGGCATTATTATTCGCCTGCAAGACCTTTAACATTTCTGCGGCCTTCACCGAAATTTTTTACCGTTTTAATTACATATTCCTGCTGCTCCTGAGTTAAACCTGGAAATAAGGGGAGGCTGATTTCACTGGCATAAAAATTCGCGGCTTTCGGAAAGTCGCCTGGTTTATAGCCAAAACGACGACGGTAATAGGGCTGCAGGTGTACGGGAATGTAATGTACCTGAACACCGATATTATGCTGCCTGAGATAGGTGAAAAACTCTGTACGGTTAACCGGTTCCGCCAGCAGCAAGGGATAAAGATGATAAGCGTGACTACTTCCAGAAGATGGTGTCGGCGGAGTCTGCAACCAGCTTACATTATTGAATGCCTGGTCATATTTATTTGCCAGGCTGTTGCGCTCCTTGATGTATTTTCCTAGCTTGTTAATCTGGGAAATTCCCAATGCGCACTGGATATCGGTAATGCGGAAATTATATCCCAGTTCCTGCATTTCATAATACCAGGGGCCATCATTGGCCTCCAAATACCCGGAGTCTTTAGTGATGCCATGGCTGCGGAAGAGTTTTAAGCGCCGGTAATAATCTAGACTATTGCAAACAATCATACCACCTTCCCCGGTAGTGATATGCTTGACCGGATGGAAACTAAACATGGTCATATCTGCCTGAGTGCCAACTTTTGCTCCCTCTCGTGCTGCTCCCAAAGCATGGGCGGCATCCTCGATTACTACTAAGTTGTGTTTATCGGCAATCTCCCGAATTTGCTTCATTTCAATCGGATAGCCGGCATAATCTACCGGCACAATAGCCCGGGTTCGAGGGGTAATGGCTTCCTCTACTCCTTCTATATTTATACAGTAGGTATTCTTATCAATATCTACAAAAACGGGTCGGGCTCCTACATAAAGAGCTGCGTTGGCTGTAGCTACAAAGGTAAGGGGGGTGGTAATCACCTCATCCCCGGATTCGATTCCCGCTGCGAACATGGCCGCATGTAGAGCTGAAGTACCGCTATTAAAAGCTACGCCATACTGTGCCCCACAGTACTCCGCCACGCGGGCCTCAAATTCTTCCACCCGCGGCCCCTGAGTAATCCAGTCAGAACACAAAGCCTCTATAACCGCTTTTATATCCTCTTCATCTATATTTTGCCTGCCATAAGGAATAAACTCATGCATATGATTCTCCTTGGGTTTCATCAATAATTCCATAACTAGATTTCTAAAGTAGCGGGAAACTGTTTTTTCGAGTGGATTAATGCAAGTACCTGAATCTCATCATCTTGAGATATCTGGTAAACGAGACGATATGAGTAGACTAATAATTCACGAATGCTCTCGTTGTTAATTTCCGGAACTACCCTGCCCATATGCGGGTAATTCTCCAGGTGTTCAGTTTTTCCAATAATCTTTTCTACTACTTGATCAGCATAATATTTTGAATCCCGAGAAATATACTTATATATCTGTTTTAAATCATCTTTAGCAACTTTTGACCAGATTACTTTTCCCATGTCTTTACTTCTTTTTTAAGGTCTTCAATAGCGAAATATTCGCCTTGTTCTATAGCTTCCTGCCCCTTTTTCACTTTCTCCAAAACATAAAGATGGTACATGATATCTTCCATCGCCACCGAATCTGGTAATTTGGCAATTAATTCAATTGCTTCCTGCTTTATGGTCTGCATAAATAAATACACCTCCCGAATATCCAAACCCAATCTCTGACTTAAATTTTACCACCCACCCAACTATCTAACAAGAGCGGCTATCCACTCCCTGGTTCTGACGATACCCTCTTCCAGGCTTACTTGCGGCTGCCATCCCAGGAGAGCCTGGGCCTTCTCATAATTACAGAGCAGCTTTTGGATTTCACTCTGAGGGTGAATGTGAGATACATGCTTGATGCGTTTCTTATCTTTACAAATCAAATAAGCCAATTCATTAATACTTACATCCCGGCCCAACCCGGCATTAAGCAGCTGTCCATCAGCCCGGCTGTCCATACCTGCCGCAATCACAAAATCGGCACAGTCCTCCACATAGAGCAAATCCCGGGTCTGGGTACCATTGCCATATATATTAAGGTCTTTACCCTCTAAATCATGCTGGATAAAAATAGCTACTACCCCACCCTCACCAGAGGACTTCTGGAAAGGCCCGTAGGTGTTAAACGGCCTTACCACCACCGTTGGCAACCCATAAGCATAATAATAGGACAAAGTCAAAGCCTCACCCGACAGCTTGCTGGCCGCATAAGGAGAAGCTGGTTTCACCGGGTGTTTCTCACTAATACCCGTTTCATCCAAACTACGTTCGTAAACCATACAGGTAGACATAAAAACCGTTTTAATACCGTGCCGCCGACATTCCTCCAATACATTAAAAGTCCCGGTTACATCATTATCAAAGGTAGTACGGGGATTATCAATCGAGTCCTGCACATTGATACTGGCAGCCAAATGATAAACCAGGTCAAAACCACCGGCAAACACATTATCCAGTGTATCCCGATCCTTAATATCTCCCTCTATAAACAAGAAATCAGGGTTATCCCTGAATTCATCTATATTCATTAACCGCCCGTTGGACAGATCATCCAGGGCCGTAACCCTATGTCCATCAAATAGCAGTTTTTTAACCACCCATCTCCCTATAAACCCGGCCCCGCCGGTAACCAGAACGTTCATGTTCCAACCTCCCCGGAAACAAAAACTATCGTTTCTCATACCAATCTTTAAACTCCTGTAATGATAGCCCCAGATCTTTTGCAACTACTTCAACTAGAGAAGCATCATCTACTACCGCCATGTCGAACATGAACCGTATAACTCTTCCCGTTTCGGTTAAGGCCTAACCATTTATTATTTCTAAATACCAAAGTACCCGGCTGGGTAAAGGCTTTAAGAAAGGCCTCAAATTCAGCCCGTGATAAACCGGGAAATCTACTCATAAAGCTAGCTCCACCATCTGAACCTCAGTATCAGATTCCAGGTCTTCAAATACCCGGCGTTCCCCAAATTCATTAACCATTTCTAAAATGGCTTCCTTTAATTTAGCTACCGCCTCTTCCCTTGAAACGCCTATGGCTGTAGCGCGTAGCGGTTCTGAACGCGCCATAAAGTCTCCACTTTCTAAACGGGTAATCACAACAGGAATTTTATATTTCAAACCATTAGCTCCTTTCGAATTTATTCCGGGTCATACCATGTT
>JAAYCQ010000123.1 GCA_012729715.1 Syntrophomonadaceae bacterium | reverse complement strand
TGGTTTGCTGGAGGGAGATCTAAAGTTTCAGGCAGGGGCCAATCCTAATAATACATATGATTTCAAGCTTGACAATTATCAAAGGATTTACCAAAATTCTGATATTATGGTCTACTGGAACCCTGAACAATGTACCCATGATACCAATTGTTTTTCCACCCTGCCCACGGTATTTAATACCGAAGCACGTCCCTGGGTAAATATTGACGGTGATGATCCTTATGCGATTATAAAAACGGTTGACGGGTGTCCATCAGGGGCATTAAGGTATTCACTTCCGGAAGGCTCGAAGGTAAACCCTGATTTGGCTCGAGGACCAGGTTGGATACACTATTATGATAAGAAGTAAGAAAATAAACGGCACCTGGCTGTAACTGCCAGGTGCCGACTTATGGTACTCTATCCCTTTTTCAGGTTCTCATCTTTAACTAATCCGGTTATGAATTTGCGGTAGGGATCATAGCTGAATTCAGTAAAATAAGCTCTTCGTGGTGACTGGACATCTCTTAATCCCCACACCAGGTAATTGACCGCATCCTGCACCGCTTTACCGCAATTACTGCAATAAATACAGTCAGCTTTGGTAGCTCCCAGCATTTTTAACTGTTCATCGCAACAGCGGATATTATTAATTCCGTTAAAGCTTTCATCATACAGAAAACCCTGTTCATCAAGGGCTTCCTTAAATGAGACCAGGCGATTGTTGGGAAAATTATCCTGCAATTCATAACGGGTATCGGGAATATCAGTTTCCTCTACCAGTACCCAATCTTCTCTCTTTTCAACGTAAAGCCAGTAAAGGCGAGCATATATTGGTTCCCGGGTAATCCAGGAAAACCATTCTTCGCCATCGTGGGAAGCCAGACCTCCCCGGAGATAAAAGTCAAAACCCGTTTTTGCTTCCGGTAAATCTCTTAACAGAGTAAGCTTATAAATCATCCCACACTCTCCTTTCCCTGTTACTATTGCTGGTAGTCGGGGTGTCCTTCCGGCATAACCGCCCATGAATTCCCGTCTTTAGTCCGGCAGATTACTTTATAAATGCCTGCATTTAATATAATTCTTTTACATAAAAAACAGGGCTCGGCATCAATTAATTCCCCAGTTTTAACATCAAAACCGGATAGATAGAGGGTAGCACCAAGAGTTTTATCCCTTCCTGCATTAATTATGGCATTCATTTCGGCATGCACACTCCGGCACAGTTCATATCTTTCCCCGCTGGGTATTCCCCGACGATCCCGTTCACAGACTTCCAAATCGCAGCAATTTGGCAAACCCCGGGGGGCTCCGGAGTATCCGGTTGATACTATGGCATCATCCTTAACAATTACTGCACCAAAATTACGTCGCAGGCAGGTACCGCGGGCCGCAACATCCAGAGCAATATTCAGATAATAGTCGGTTTTACTCGGTCTGGGTTTCAAAAATATCACTCCTAGCTATCGCTTTTACTTTTTCGGCAATATTATGGCTATACCTTACTTCACCAGCCGTACCAGTTTTTCCAGGTAGTTTAGAAACCTGGGATTCCAAGTTACATCTACACTACGGTGGTTCCATAATCCCGAAAGACGAATGGCATCATTCGGGCAATAATGCCCTAACCAGTTCGGGGAAGGTGAATCCAGGGCAACTTGATTATGGTAATTACTAAGTAACGCTACGGCATTACGTTTAATAAACTTGTTTAATTGATCCGGGCGAGAACTGCGCTCAGTAGAAAGCCACAAAAAGGGCATATTGCTTATTATATCACTGACCTTCATCTCCAGCGGATGTTCCTCTTTTCTGATGCTTGTATTATAAGATTCAAGTTCTTCCCAAGAAGGACAGACTACATTATCGCGGTTTATTAACGCACTGCCTACATAATAGCGGAAATTAGACATCCGGTGGTTCCCGCCTCCGGAAAATTTACCGCTGATTGTTCCCCGGTGCTCTCGTAAGCGATCCCATAAAGGGCTCTGGGGGCTTTCAGAAGATTGGGACACCCCTACCCGGACTACCCGCATCTGTTTGCCGTTATCACGCAGCTCTCCCGGTTCAAAAAAGAAGTAAACTCCCTGTTGGGGCCACTCCATACGAATATTACAGGTAGCCAGAATACGAGTTCCAGTTTTAGATTGCAGTTCCATTAAAATATCATAAAAATAGTTCAAATGTTTTAGCGTATCCATATTCTTACTCCCTGGTTATACTCCTTAAAATTCTATTACACCTTTCCCATTAGTTTATCATAGAATTCCTAAGTGGTTTGTTTGGTCGGTGGATTCTTTAAAATTAGTTTCATTATGATACCGGCACCGTCTACCATAGCCTCCACTTTATCACCTGGATTGATGTTACTTAAAGTAATAGCACTCCCATCCTCCCGGCATACGGTTGCGTTTGCATCCAGGGTATAGTTTTTGTTCTTCTTTAGAATCACCTGACGCACCTCTCCACTACCGGCTATTCCTTCCACCTCACCCGTAACCTTCTTCCATTGTGGCCGACCGGTAATTATTATTTCCAATGGGATTTCATCGTCGATACCCTCGGGGTCCGGGTCCAGGTAGGTAATTTTTACCTTATCACCCCTTAATACATGGTCGCTGCGGCCATCCTTATCAATAGTCCGGGCTCGATCCCAGTAATTAAACCAGGTTGGCTGATTTCCTTTAGAGCCCTTGTTCTCCAGTTCCAGCCTCTTTCCGGTTACACTAACAACATTTCCGGAAAGGCTTTTGGTTTGAAGTACAATTACCTTTGTAACCTCGTCAGCAGAAAGGTAAGCATCTACAAATGTGCCAGGTTTCAGGGCCTGGAAACCTTTAGTTTTCTTTTTTTCTCCGCTACCCAATTCAGCCCCCCAGGACAGGGGTAAAATCTGTTCCTTCCCATATAGATCTACCAGGGTTAAAAAGCTATCCTGGCCCAGGGCTACAGCTCTAATGGTTCCCCTTATCTTGTTTTCTTTTTCTGTTGCTCTTTTTTCTAAGAGGGTTATACAGCCAACCTGTTTTTTATTATTTAAATGAATAATAACCCGCCAGTGCAAAATTTGTTGGTAGGGACACTCTTTCCCATTTTTAAAACACTTAACTTCCGAGGACAGTTTATACTTTTTACTGCCCTGTAAAGTCTGCAATTCAATCTCTGGGGGATTAGGCTTAAAATCTATTCTTGGTATCCAGCCTTCCAACTGCCGGTTAGTTACTGATTGCAGCCAATTATCTTTTATTAAGCTATCCAGCAGCGCAGCAGCTTCACCTCTTTTTAAGCCTTTCTGGGGATGAAAGCTGCCATCAGCAAAACCACTCATAATACCGACCCCGGCAACGGCCATTATACTGTTCAGGTATTCAGGTGGCGCTTTGTTCAAATCGTTAAATGATGTTACTCCCTCATTGCCGCTTTCGGGCAGTCTCAACAGCCGGTATAACAGGCCTGCCGTCCGAGCGCGAGTAATAGGGTTATTACCATTAAAATCAGCCAGCCATGATTTATCAATTAAGTTGTCTGCCACCGCCTGGTCAAGATAGTTTTGCCCCCAGGAAACCTGCGGGATAGTTACTGTAGTTATCGGGGGATTTTTAACCCGGCTGTTTTTATTTTTATCCAGATTATATCCTGCTGCCCGCATAAATAGAACCAGGGCCTCCATCTCCGACAGGCTCTGTTCGGGCCGGAATTTTCCATCCGGATAACCATTTATAAGGTCTACTACATTGGCGCGGCATATCGGCTCACAGGCCCAATGACCCTCCAGATCTGTGAACAGAGCAGCATTGACCGGCTGGAGCGAAGTCAAAGTTAGAGCTACAACTAGCAGGACTAGAAGCATAATTCTGGTTGATACTTTGAACACGATATAATCTCCTTCCGGCTATCTTCCCCTGCTCTTTCAAGCCATTACTTGTTCGCAGCAGCAGATACTCCGCTGGCATTATCACGTATTTTATACAAGTTCCCTTTTTGGGTGCAAACATAAATATAGCCATCTGCTCCCAGCAATGGAGCCTGTTCAATAGCCCCCTCCAGTTCACGGGACCAGTCTAATCTGCCATTACTGCCAATAGCATATAAAGTACCTTTACTGCTGCCGGCGTAAATCCGTTTACTCTTCTCATCTATGGCCGGCACTGAAACCAGGTTGGCAAGCCGATTTTCATATTTTAAAATTCCGGTAGCAGCATTCAGGCCATATATATTATTTCCGCCCACAACGTAGAGCATATCTCCGGATAAAAACGGTTCGGTTAGCCTATCAGAAACCTTCACGTTATATTGCCATAATGGTTTCTTGCCCATGGTACGGTCAAAACAATATATCCTGCCCTGATTTAACTTCCCCGATGAAGACTTGCCTCCGCCTTGCTGCTTTGACGGTTTAAGCGTGGCAGTCACATATACTCGTCCCCGCTCTCCGGGAAGGATACTAACTTCCATAAGGTCACCCATCCAGTAAGTCCAGAGCAGGTTTCCCTTGCTGTCTATGGCTACCATTTTGTAAGCAGCTTTTTCATCTGCATAGACCGCATAAAACGTCTGCTCATCAGCAGCACAATCCATAAAACTGCGTTTATCAGAAGTTTTAATGGTGAAGCGATCGGAGTTATCCCAGGGTGAAAAGTTCCAAACCGCGCGACCTTCTGTATCCAGGGCATAGAGGGCATACGGCAGCGGCATGTAAATCAGGTTATTAGGTCCCCCTGCTAACTGGGGTTCTTTATCCTTACCACCAGGCAAAGCGGTAAAATTCCATCCCCTGGCTCCATTAATTTTTGTCTCTGCCACCATACCTTTACCAGCAGTAAAAATGGAGCCGTTTTTTGTAATTATGGGGTTGCCCATCTTACCATTACCGACTTTAGTTTCCCATAGCAAATTGCCCTGCAGGTTAATGCAGAGCATTTTGCTTCCGGCAAGAATAATCAACTTGTCATTGGGAACCAAAAGCAACGGCTCGGAAGGTTTACCAAGACCGGATAGTTTCCAGACTATTTGACCTTTTTGACGAGTTTCAGATGGATGGTTATATATTTGCAGCTTGGGTGCTGCCTGGGCACTCAGGGGGAATATAAATAGGAATATCATTAAAACAACCAGCAATCGCTTCATGATATATTCCTCCTGCTTCCGTTTTTAGTTAGCCCGTTCCATTCTATTCATTTCTTCTATATTCTTACAGATTTTCTTAATGGTACGGGGATATACTACCAGGTTTCCACTTTTATAGTTTTGAATATAATCGATTAACTCATGCCGGCCTATTACTGGAATATCGCTTTTGACTTTCTTATTATAACGCATACTAACTTTATCACAGGACAAAACTATAATACCCTGGGTGGGCAAATTCCTTACTCCGACTACCCTATTTAAAAACCCTTTTAAACGATACTCATGCGAATCTACCTGACCAGCCGGATTACTAATAATTTTGGAATAGCCATTTTTCTTATGCAGTATCCAGTTACCCCGGCTGTCAACGTCAATGATTCCTCCACGTTCGCCACCATAGTTTTTGGTTTCAATGTGGAAAATTCCATTAGGCCCAATTACCACACTATCATACTCATTAGTATGTAATGCATCCGGTCCCAGCTTAATATTATGGTATACCTTATAACGAGAATTGGGCTTCTCCAGGGGAGTCAATATTGATTGTACCTTGTATTCTCCTTTATCCCCGGCTTTCATTATTTCTTTCTGCTCTGCTAATTTTTGGGTCCTTTTGTTAAATGCCCAGATAAAATAGATAGTCGCAAGAAATACCAGGAATATAGGAGATAGCATTAATAAAGCTTTCATGTTTCCTCCTTTCTAATTAAAATATTATTTTTAACATAATGTTTTATTAACTTATTTGTTCCGCAACAGCACACAATTTTTGGCCATATATTATAAGCATATACTGCTTTTGATTTTAAAATCAAGTGATTATTGTCTAATTATCTGGTATTAACCTGCTTAATCCGGGTAAAAACTAGACTAAAGGAGGTGGTTAATTAATGCAAGACAATAGAAAAAAAGACCTGATAAGTGTTCAGGATTTTATCCTGAATAACCCTGAAGCCTTAGATGAGGTCAAGGATTCTCTCGGTGATAGCGTTTATGACTGGAGCGATACGGAGGAAGTTGAGAATATCCTGGATTCTCCGGAATAGTAGGGGTATAGGGATGAGGGGTGAGGGGTTAGGGACCAAGGCGCGAAAGGTGTAGGGGCGGACCCATGTGTCCGCCCGTCCAGGTATACAGAGGTGTAGGGGCAGACCCATGTGTCTGCCCTGCCGAGCACTAACCTGTATTCGCCTATATCGTAGCGTGATTTTTGGTAGTAGTAGCATCGCTACCTGCTTTTTTATTCTGATTCCTTTTTCTTAAAGGTATTGTCATCTACCGGCAGAACACGATAACTAATTTTCTCCTGGTATTCCTGCAATATTTTCAAAACCGGTAAAGCCAGGACCAGACTCAGGCAGAAATTACAAACCGCATGCAGGCTGTCAAAAATTATACTGGCAGCATAGGTGGCTAGAAAAGACTGAATACTTAAGGGATAAACAAAGGCCAGCCAGAAGCCCAGGTTTTGTATCCAACCAAAAATATAACCCCAAATTAACCCCAGCAAGGCCAGGCCAAACGGCTTACTTCCCGGCCACAAACGGTAGAAATAAGCAGTACCTGCACCTACCAGCCCCCACCCTATCATCTGCCAGGGAGTCCATGGCCCCTGCCCCAGGAAAAAGTTTGACACCAGAGCTGCACCGGCACCGACCATAAACCCCGCCTGGGGTCCGAAAATACAACCGGAAAGCATTAT
>JAAYCQ010000122.1 GCA_012729715.1 Syntrophomonadaceae bacterium | reverse complement strand
TCATAAGAAAATAGAATTTTTTTCACGCGGATCGCGTACCCATAGGGCACACGGATGTTCGCTCTCGCTCACTATTAAGGGAGCGGATTATGTTAGGATTTACGCGATTTTTTAATAAATATTACCCATAAGGCGAATCGCAGAATAATCATGTGTAGGGAACGGCCCCTGTGCCGTTCCGCCATAGGTTAGAAACAAAATATGGGGTTGTCATCCTGAACGAAGTGAAGGATCTTTCACCGGAATATCATATTAGATCCTTCGCTATGCTCAGGATGACACCCACGAAAGCCACGGACATTTTCATAGGTGGTTGTATGTCTGGGCAAATGTATCGGGTTAAATTGAGTATTTTAAAAAACTTATCTGATATGCTAAGCTTATATCATTGATAATTCAGCTAACACGGCAGTTTAAGGAGGAATTATGTTTGGCTAAGCAAAAGGTTGGGAGAAATGACCCCTGCCCCTGCGGCAGCGGCAAAAAATACAAAAAGTGCTGCGGTATTGTAGATGATTTAATTGAAGCCAGTGACCCTTTTACTCGGGGCAATCAGCTAATGACAGCTGTTAAGGTGAAACTGGACGAGTATTTTGAAAACGCTATAAAAAAGATTCGTAAAGATGCGCAAACCCAATTTCTCCGTTTTAGTGTAAATAGGACTCTCCCCCTGGAACATGAATCTATATTTTCCGATTGGCTGTGGTTTGACCTTTTAACTGAAGATGAAAACACTTTAGCCTACCATTACCTGGTGGAAAATGGTTATTATATCGCCCGTTCACTGTCAGATACTCTTGGTGCATTGAGCATATCCTTCCCTTCGGTATATCAGGTAGAAGAGATATCTGATTACTATATAAGGGCCAGGGATGTTTTTCTGGATCGCCCCTGTGATATTTTGCTGAAAGAACCGTGGGAAGGTATAGATGGAGATACCGATTTACTTCTTTTTGGACGCCTGGTGAAGATAGAAGATGAAGGCCTGTTTTCCGGTATGGTCCTGGCAGTTGATAATAAAGCAGGACAAAAGGGGTTTTTGCTGGAGCATATGGAGTTTATACGCCATTTGCTTAATGAGACCATGATAAACACTCTTAAATTCCATGGCGAAATGCTTTACGGTGTTTTTGACCACACCTATAATAAAACCCTGGTTAACTTTAATGATATACGTTGCTGTGATATAGATGAAGAGAATAGAGTTCGTCTGCTAGATAACCTGACTGCAGGTGATGAATATGAACGGCTATATGATAGTGCCGGTTTTACCTGGTTTACGCCTGCGGGAGAAAACCGGGGATATGTGCGAATAATGATAGGGGAGACTGAATTGGTAACTTGTGCCGATGTGCTGGACGATATCAGACAACTGGAAGAGACGGTCACTACTCTCTTACCGGGTAAGGAATTGCAGGTAATTAGTAATCGCTTCCTGCAAGCGCCTCCACCTGCGGACAAGAACCAGTTATGGTTTACAATTGTAAAGGATCAGGAAACGGAAAGATGGCTGGATACCCCCATGAGCGAATTGGAGGGTAAATCTCCTCGCGAACGCTTGTCCGAGGATGGCGGCCGGGAGCAGTTAATGGCAATGTTGGATCGTTTCCTGACTACCCGGGAAAACGAAACTGAAAAAGAATTAATTGAGTATTTTAAGGAAAGAATTAGTTAGACATTAAGGGGGGACGGTAATTTCCTATTATTTCTTCAATGGCTTTATGGATTTCTGCGGTTCCTTCGCCGGTTTGGGCAGAGAACACTAATGGTTTAAGCCCAAGGTCCAGATCTAGTTTCCGGCTTATAACCTGCAAATGTTTTTGCCGGGCACCGCGAGATATTTTATCAGCCTTGGTAGCTACGATTAAAATCGGTATATCGTAGTGGCTGAGCCATTCTTTCATTAAAAGGTCGTTTTCGGTGGGTTCATGCCTAATATCAAGCAGATGAATAACACCTCGCAACTGCTTGCGGTTTTTTAAATAATTTTCTATTATCTGGCCCCATTTTTGTTGCTCGGCTCGGGATACTTTGGCATAGCCATATCCGGGCAGGTCCACCAAATGAAAGCTTTGGTTGATTAAATAGAAGTTTATAGTACGAGTTTTTCCCGGAGTAGAGCTAGATTTAGCCAGGTTCCTGCGATTAAGGATTTTATTTATAAGAGATGATTTGCCTACATTAGAGCGCCCTGCCATTGCTATTTCCGGCAAATCCACTTCTGGTAGATTTCTCCAATCGACAAAGGCCCCTTTAAATTCGGCTGATTTGATTATCATTTTATATTCCTACCTTAAGAGTGATAGTTTAATAGACGCGGATTACGCGGATTATATTAGGATTTTCGCGGATTTGGTTAATAATTATTTTGTAGGGGCAGACCCGTGTGTCTGCCCGGCCGACCACTGACCTTCGGACGGTGAATCCCATTGGCGAACACATGGGTTCGCCCCTACTGGGAAAATCATTCCCCATGCCTATTAAAAACAGAGCCATACATAATTCGTATGGCTCAATTTAATGACTTACTTTTAGTTTAGTTCAAATCGGTATTTATCAGGGTTTCCTCTAAAACCTGGTCCATGTGCTCCACCATAACAAACCGCATCTTCTTTTTGACATTGGCAGGAATCTCGGCCAGGTCTTTTTTATTATCTATCGGTAAGATGATGGTATTAATACCGGCCCGGTGAGCGGCCAGGACTTTTTCCTTTAAACCTCCTATGGGAAGCACTCTTCCCCGCAGGGTTATTTCACCGGTCATAGCTACATTATTACGTACCGGCCTTCCGGACATGGCTGAGGCCAGGGAAGTGGCAATGGTAATTCCTGCAGATGGTCCATCTTTAGGAATGGCTCCCTCCGGTACATGCAAATGGACATCATATTTTTCCTGAGTCTCTTCGCTAATATTTAATTCTTCCGCCCGGGAACGAACATAGGTTAAAGCTGCCTGGGCAGATTCTTTCATAACATCACCCAGCTTACCGGTAAGGGTCAGGTTTCCTTTACCTTTTAAGAGAGCTACCTCAATAGAGAGGATATCGCCTCCGCTTTCGGTCCAGGCCAGGCCAGTAGCAACCCCTATCTGGCTTTCTTTTTCTGCAACTCCATAACGATAACGTTCGGCCCCCAGAAATTTAGTTATGCTATTACCGGATACGTGAACTGAAGTTTTCTTATCCTCCACCACCTGGCGGGCAACTTTGCGGCATATAGAAGCTATTTGCCGTTCCAGGTTGCGCACTCCAGCTTCACGGGTATATTCACGGATTATTTTGCGAATAGCTCCTTCTGAAAAACTTATATTATTTTCTTTTAAGCCATGTTCTTTAATCTGTTTGGGTATCAGGTAATCCATGGCTATATGCACTTTGTCTTCCTCGGTATAGCCACCCAGCTCTATAACTTCCATCCTATCCAGAAGAGGTCTGGGTATATTATGAACCGTATTGGCAGTAGTAATGAACATGACCTTGGAAAGATCAAAAGGTATTTCTAGATAATGATCACTGAAAGTATAGTTTTGCTCCGGGTCCAGTACTTCCAGTAGTGCTGAAGCCGGGTCTCCCCTGAAGTCCATAGTCATTTTATCGATTTCATCCAATAAGAATACCGGATTACGTGAACCTGCTGTCTTCATGCCCTGCAGCACCCGTCCCGGCATAGAGCCGACATAGGTACGCCGATGTCCCCTGATTTCGGCTTCATCCCGAATACCTCCCAGAGACATGCGTACAAATTTTCTTCCCAGCGAACGAGCTACCGATTTACCCAGAGAAGTTTTCCCTACTCCTGGAGGTCCAACCAAACATAGTATCGGCCCTTTCATCTTTTTGGCCAATTTTCTAATGGCCAGATATTCCATGATTCTTTCTTTTGGTTTTTCCAGGCCGTAATGGTCTTCTTCCAGAATATTTTCCGCCACCTTTAAATCCAGACGATCCCGGGTTTCTACGGACCAGGGCAGCGATAGTATCCAATCCAGATAATTGCGTACTACTACTGCTTCAGCTACCATAGGCGGCATTTTCTCCAGACGTTCCAGCTCTTTATAAGCTTTTTCCCGGGCTTCTTTAGGAAGATTGGCTTTTTCAATATTATTCTTTAATTCTGCGACTTCTGCTGCCCGCTCATCTTTATCACCCAGCTCTTTTTGAATAGCTTTCATCTGTTCCCGCAGGTAGTACTCTTTCTGGGTTTTTTCCATTTGTTTGCGCACCCGAATATTAATTTTGCGCTCCAACTCCAGTACTTCCATTTCTTTAGCTAATAATTCGCATAAGTATTCCAAGCGTTTGGTAACATCCCCGGCTTCCAGTATCTTCTGCTTCTCATTAATCCGCAAGGTAAGATGGGATGCAATGACATCAGCCAGCCGGCCAGCCTCTTCTATAGCAATTACGGAAACTACAGTTTCCGGGGGAATTTTTTTACTGATTCGTACATATTGCTCGAATTGGGATACCAGAGTACGCATAAGGGCTTCCAATTGAGCACTCTTCTCAATTTGATCATCTTTCCATTCTTCAACTATTACCTTAATAAAGGGATCATGCCCTAAATAACTGGATATTTCGGCCCGGTGAAGACCTTCAACCAGAACCCGCATGGTTCCCCCGGGCATTTTTAAAATCTGCCTGATTTCGGCCACTGTGCCCACTGAAAATATATCATCTTCACTTGGTTCATCAGTCTGAGCTTCCTTTTGGGTAGCCAGGAAAATTTCCTTGTTTTCCAGCATTGCCTGTTCTATAGCATTTATTGATTTTTTACGTCCTACATCCAGGTGAATAACAGTATACGGAAAAACCAGCAAGCCTCTTAAGGGCAGCATTGGTATTTCGCGATAAGTCTCATTTATATCAAACAATTTTACACCTCCCGAGCAAATTCATTCTACTATATGTACCGGAACCGTGCAAGAATAGCTGGAAAGTAGTCACCAGAAAAATAGAGTTTTTTTTATTATACCAAATGATTGATAAGAAAATAGGGTGCTGGCAGCAGATATTATAGGTATATTAAAATTCAGTGGTAACCCGAAATACGGGTTAATTAAGAATTACCCCTCACCAACAAAGACATTCTCCAGTACTTCCCTTACTTCACGGACCGGAATAATGTCAATATCCTGATAATCTCCAAATATGTCCAACCAGTTTTCGGCGGGTATAAAAACTCTTTTTAATCCCGCCTTGCGGGCTGCGTCTACCTTACTGATAACCCCTCCTACGGGTTTTACCTTACCATGGACTGATACTTCTCCAGTCATAGCTACCATGTTATCAACGGTACGCCCCAGAACACTGGAATATATAGCAGTGGCCATGCTTATCCCGGCTGATGGGCCATCAACTGGGATACCACCGGGAAAGTTAAGATGGATATCATAGTCATCTATCTTAAGTTGAAACTGGGAACGTAGTACGGTTAATACATTTTCTACTGCACCTCGGGCCATGCTTTTACGGGTATATTTACGCTCGTTTCCACCCACTTGTTCCTCTTCTATTACACCGGTTACGGTCCATTTTCCCACGCCTCCAGTTACTGGAATACTGGCGGCTTCAACTTCAATAAGGGTGCCTACGTTAGCCCCATATACGGCCAGACCATTAACTGTTCCTATCATTGGTTCCTTATTCGGTTTAACTTCGGGTCGAGGTGCAAAACGGCCGTTATTGACTACCTTCTCAATTAAAGCCTTGTTTATAGTTTGACTCTTACTAACCTGGGCGATACCGGCGGCCAGCTGTATCATGTTAACCGCTTCCCGGCCATTAGTAGCGTAACGGATAATATCCTCCAATGCTTCAGGAGTTAGTTCACACTTTATTTTGTTGGCTGCATTCAGCGTAATGATTCTGATATCTCCTTTGTCCAGGGGGGAAAAAAATACTTCCATACAGCGCGAACGTAAGGCCGGAGGAAGCTCATCCGGCATCCGTGTGGTTGCGCCCACTAACCTAAAATCGGCCGGTAAACCGTTATTAAATATATCGTGAATATGAGCGGGAATATTTTTATCGTTTTCATTATAATAGGCACTTTCCAGCATAACTTTGCGGTCTTCCAATACCTTGAGCAGTTTGTTCATCTGGGTAGGGTGCAATTCACCAATTTCATCAATAAAAAGTATACCACCATGGGCTTTGGTACAGGCCCCTGGTTTAGGTTGGGGAATGCCTGCTGAGCCCATTGATCCGGCACCCTGATAAATAGGATCATGTACTGAGCCAATAAGGGGATCGGCAATATTGCGCTCATCAAACCGGGTAATGGTAGCATCTATTTCTACGAATTTAGCTTCTTTATCAAAAGGCGAAAGGCTATTTTTTTTAGCTTCCTCCAATACCAGACGAGCGGCAGCAGTTTTACCAACCCCGGGAGGACCATAGATTATTACATGCTGCGGGTTATAATTGCAAAGAGCTGATCTTAATATATCAATTCCCTCGGGCTGACCTACTACGTCATCCATAATTGATGGGCGAGTAAGGCTGGAAAGCGGTTCTGTTAATTTGATGTTACGCATTTGTTTTAGTTTACGGGTTTCTTTTTCCGCCTCTTTTATAACTACGGTTTTCCTACTCTGCTGACCCTTTAACAAATTCCAAAAATACATTCCGATAATAATTGCAAAAAAAAGCTGTATTAGATAAAGTATGCCGCCATACTTAATAAAGAAACTAGTCATATTACATTTTCCCTCCTTGAATGCTTTTACTATTATTCCCGAACCTGCATTCAAGGATTATCCTTATAGTCAAGTAAAAAAAGGTAGCTTACGCTACCTTTTCCTATTTGGTATTATTGTCTTTAATTTTAAAAACCCGCTAATTTACTTTACGTCGGGCATCTACGGTCACCAGTAGAGGATTCTCTTTCTTTTCCACTACGTCTTTGGTAATAACTACCTTGGTAATATCAATGCGTGACGGTACTTCATACATTACTTCCAGCATAATATCTTCTATTATGGCACGCAAACCACGCGCACCTGTATTTCTACGCAGGGCTTCATCGGCAATAGCCTGCATGGCATCATCCATAAACTCCAAATCCACCCCGTCAAGTTCAAACAGCTTCTTGTACTGTTTTACCAGAGCATTTTTAGGTTCGGTCAAAATCTTAATCAGCGCATCAATATCCAGAGCTTCCAGAGTAACGATTATGGGTACACGCCCTACAAATTCCGGAATAAGTCCGTAGCGCAACAGATCCTGGGGAAGAATCATATTAAGAATCTCTCCAATTTCTTTTTCTTCCCGTTTTTTAATGTCGGCTCCAAAGCCCATAACCTTCTCGCCCACACGGTTCTGAATAATTTTATCTATCCCTTCAAAGGCACCGCCACATATAAACAGAATATTACTGGTGTCTATCTGGATAAATTCCTGGTGGGGGTGTTTGCGACCACCCTGAGGCGGTACACTGGCTACCGTACCCTCCAGAATTTTTAACAGAGCCTGCTGTACACCTTCACCGGATACATCTCGGGTTATGCTGGGATTATCGGTTTTACGAGCTATTTTATCAATTTCATCAATGTAAACAATACCCTTCTCGGCTTTTTCTATATCATAGTCAGCCGCCTGGATAAGCTTGAGTAAGATATTTTCTACATCCTCACCTACGTAACCAGCTTCAGTAAGAGAGGTGGCATCAGCTATGGCAAATGGTACATTGAGTATACGGGCCAGAGTTTGGGCCAGCAATGTTTTACCACTTCCCGTAGGTCCCAACATCATTATATTGCTCTTTTGCAGTTCTACATCATCAAGCTTCATGCCCAGATTTATTCTTTTGTAATGATTATACACAGCTACTGCCAGGGACTTTTTAGCCCGATCCTGACCAATTACATAATCATCCAGAATTTCTCTAATTTCCTGTGGTTTTGGAATATCTCCAAGTTCAAAGCCCAGATCGTCGGCCAGTTCCTCTTCGATTATTTCATTACACAGTTCAATACATTCATCACAAATATAAACCCCGGGACCAGCCACCAGTTTTTTAACCTGATCCTGGGTTTTACCACAAAATGAACATTTCAATTGTCCTTTGTCATCCCCATATTTCATTAAACTTTCACCTCTCTCTCAACGGAAAAGGCTATTTCTTACCAGCTTTCTTCGGATGGCTTATGACCTCATCTATAATACCATATTCCATGGCTTCTTTAGCAGTCATAAAATAATCCCTTTCTACATCTTTTTGGATTTTGTCCAGTTTCTGGCCGGTCCTTTCAGCCAGGATACGGTTTAGGGATTCTTTCATGGCCATAAGTCGGCGGGCATGAATCTCAATATCAGTTGCCTGACCCTGTATACCTCCCAAAGGTTGGTGAATCATTACTTCCGCATTAGGCAGAGCAAACCTTTTACCTTTCTGTCCGGCAGTCAGAAGAAATGCACCCATACTGGCGGCCATGCCTACACAGATGGTCGAAACATCCGGTCTGATATATTGCATAGTATCAAAAATGGCCATGCCGGCACTGATCGAGCCTCCCGGGCTATTAATGTAAATCGAAATATCTTTGTCGGGGTCTTCCGCTTCCAGGAAAAGAAGTTGAGCAATAACTAGGTTAGCCACATTATCATCTATGGCTGTGCCCAAAAATATTATTCTATCTTTGAGCAAACGGGAATAGATGTCGTAGGATCTTTCTCCACGATTGGTCTGTTCAACTACCATCGGAACCAGATATGACATGGTATCACCCCTTCTTTTAAAACTATTCATATTAGAATATAGTATTCTAATTATTCATCAGTTTCTACTTTGTTTACCTCTTCGGTTTTTTCCTCGTCTTCCTTTTCAGTAATAACAGCGTTATCTACCAGGTATTCAATAGCTTTGTCTATCTTCATGTTTTCTTGTAATTGATCCCTCAGGTCATTCAGTCGTTCTCTGGCTATTTCCAATTCTAATCCCATATCTTTTGCCATTTTTTCAATTTCATTATCTATTTCTTCGTCGGTAATGGTAAAACCTTTTTCTTCAACTATTTTTTCCAACATAAAGTTGGTCTTAACAATTCTTTCGGCTTCAGGCCGCAGTTCACTGTAAAATGCTTCCGGATTGCTGCCGGTAAACTGGAAATACTGCTCCAGGCTTAAACCCTGTGCTGCCATCCTCTGCCCGAATTGTTCCAACATACGGTCTAACTGAGCATTTACCACTGCATCTGCCGCCGGTATATCGCATTTTTCCAGGGCCTGGGCTAAAACTTCCTGGTTGATTAAATCCCGTTTGCGCTTTTCGGTCATTTTCTCCAGGTTACTTTTTATATCTTCACGCAGCTCGGCCAGGGAATCAAAAGAGCTTACTTCCTGGGCAAATTCGTCATTTAGATCGCGCATCTTCCTGGTTTCAATTTTCTTAATTTCAACTTTAAAAATTGCCTCTTTACCGGCCAGGTCTTCGGCATGGTAATCTTCTGGGAAAGTAACCTGTACATCTTTACTCTCACCAAGTTTTAATCCTACCAGCTGATCTTCAAAACCCGGAATAAAGGTATTAGAGCCCAGTTCCAACGGATAATCATTGCCCTGGCCTCCTTCAAAGGCTTCTTCATCTATGAAACCTTCAAAATCGATTTCTAGAATATCACCAGTTTCAGCCGGTTCTTCAGTTTTTTCAGACAGTTCGGCGTAACGAGAACGCATTTCTTCTAATCTATTATCGACATCCTGGTCAGTGACCTGGAAATAAGGTATGCTGATTTCCAATCCTTCAAAATTACCCAGTTCAAATTCCGGCTTAACTGCAACCCGGGCCTGAAATTTGAAAGGTTTGCCATCTTCTATTTCGTCAATATCAAATTCGGGTCGGGCCAAAGCCTTAATATTTAATTGCTCCAAAGCCTCTTCATAGGCCTCTGGGATTATTACTTCCAGGGCATCCTGATAGAGGATTTCCTTACCATAATGGGCTTCTAGCAGCTGTCGGGGTACCCGTCCTTTACGGAAACCAGGAACTCCCACCTGCTTAACCACTTTACGATAAGCTTTTTCCATTCCTTCTTCGAACTTTTCAGCATCCACTTCAATAGCTATGTATGCCTCACTGTTCTCTATCTTTTCTAGTTTAGCCTCCACTTATGCTCCTCCTAACTATTAAGATTGCCCAATGCATATTTTACTCATTTTTTACAATAACCAGACTCTCTTTTAAGAATTTACCCCAGTTTAGGTAAAAATACAACACCCCGGCAATGCCGAGGTATAAATTATCTGGAGCGGAAGACGAGATTCGAACTCGCGACCCTCGCCTTGGCAAGGCGATGCTCTACCACTGAGCCACTTCCGCTTTCAATTGGTTCTACCTAATTAGAATAATGAAAAGTACCCTGGAAAGTCAAGTCCTATCCTTAGTAAAATAAATACTTTTTATTTACCCCTTAAAAGCTCTCGGGTAGAACCATCTAGTTTACCGGTAATTGGTAAAGAATTATCTGACTGGAATTTACGTAAAGCAGCTTGAAACTCCTGGTGACTAACTGGTTCTGCGAGATAACCCAAATCAATAAGCTGCCTGATTATTTGTACCATTTCCTCCTCACTTATAATCGGAATAGAAACTGTTTCCCAACTATCTACCGGCTCATCCATAACCGGCAATTGAGGTTGTTGCGGAGGTACCGGCTGATCAGGTGTTTGCTGGGTTGATGGTTCGGCCCGGTCGCTGCCGTATTTCCAGTGTTTTAGTTCCAGCAGGTCTTCATTCTGCTGGCTTACCGTTGTACCTCCTGCCGGAGTCTTGCTGGTTTTCATACCTTCGATAAATTCCGTATCTTTGGGAATCTCTGCTGGAACCGGGGTAGTAGTTTGACCTCCCCTGCTGCCATAAGATGTACAACCGCTTACACAAAATAAGAGCAGCAGTAACATACCGGCTACAAGCTTCTTACCCATTATTCCCCTCCCCCCGTAACTTTAATCTTATTCCTCTTTTTTCATCCCCATACGATTAGCATAACCTAAAATCCCACCCGGATTAAGAGATTCCACCATATTACTGGGCACAATAACCAGGGATGACTTCTCTTTTATGCCTTCATAAAGAATATTCATAGCCCGCAGGCTAAAAGCCTCAGGGTTATTATGGTACCTGCGCGAGGCCTCGGCAAATTTATCGGCAATCTCCAATTCAGCTGTGCCCAGGATAACCCGCGCCCGTCTTTCTCTTTCCGCCTGAGCTTCACGAGACATAGCGTCCTGCAATTCTATAGGAATAACAACATCCCTTATTTCTACCGAACGAACTGAAATTCCCCATGAGTCGGTACGGTGATCCAGCATTACTTTTAATTCTTCGTCCAATTGTTCTCTACCTGCCAGCATAGTATATAATTCCGTTTTCCCTATAATATCCCTCAAGGTAGTCTGAGCCGCCCAGAAAATTGCCTTCTGGTATTCCTCCACCTCCAGAGCAGCCTGCATAGGTTCTTCCACCTTCCAGAACATAACGGCATCAACATTAACCGGAACATTGTCTTTGGTTAAGGTCTTTTCTGCAGCAAAAAAGGTGGTTCTTATACGGGTATCTATCCATATAGGAGCTTCGTCAATAATAGGAATAATAAAGAATATTCCCGGTCCTGCCATTTTCCTAAATTTTCCCAGCCTGAGCACTACTACTCTGTCCCACTGCCGGGCAATTTTTAAAGACCAGGCTAACAGTAAAGCAAAAATACCCCCGGTAACTGCTATCCATAAGGCTTGATAGGTCAAGTACAAATAAGTTACCAGTACCGCAGCAATAATAAAAATAAGGACACTGACTGCATTGAGGCGATCACCCTGCGTTCTAACGTTTTCCAGTTTGTAATTGTCATTAGCCATATTAATCAACCCCCTTACTTTAATTAGACCTTACTAATTATTTTGATCTTTGTCTATATTTATATTCTTATCGATTATGGTATCGATACATAAACAAAAAAGCCGGGATTTCCCGGCTTTAAATTAATCAGCCATATCAGCACTACATATTTAGGTTAATTGGCAGACATGGGTCTTCCTCCTGTAAAAGATATTTCTTAATTCATTACTTCTTTGAACATACTTGTGGATAGATACCCGCTGTCGGGTTCAAGTTGCTGAAGCTGAGTAAATACCTTGCGGGCTTCTTTGTCATCTCCACTACGGTGATCAATACAACCCAGGTAGTAAAGGCTATCATCATAATAATTACTATCCGGAAATTCCTTTAGATACCTGAGATAATACTTCCTGGCTTCATCCAGATTTCCGCTTAAATATTTAGTCCGGGCTAGATAATATAGTGCTTCCCGATTAAGATAACTTCCAGTTTGCATATTTACGACTGCTCCGAGGTTAGCACAAGCCTGTGCCCAGTCAGCCTTGAGATAAGCGGCTAAACCTTTTTTATAATAGACTTCTTCCTGGAGATTATTTTTCTCATCCTTTTTCAAATTATCTGGTCCGGAGTTTTCTCCATTGGCATTGCTGGAAAAATTTAATCCATCAGCAGCAGTCATAACACTGCTTACACCATCCCCTTTTCCTTCCTGCTGCACAGAATTTAGTATTTTCTTCTGTATAGCCGGAGGTCCCTGCTTCCCGGTAATATAATGACTTGTTGGAATAAGCAGGGCTAGACATAATAGTCCGGCAGCACCCCAAACTAATCCATAGTAACGAAAACCACTTTTTTCCCTGGTGGCAGCAACCTCCCTATTACCAGCAGTAATTTGCCGGTGGGCTATGGTTTTATTGTCTTTCTTATCTTCCAGGTAAGTTAGTAAAGCTTTATTATTACGATCAAGTTCCAGACCCTTTTGCCATACCTTCCTGGCCGTCTCCACCTCGGAAAGCGCCAGATAACAAAGGCCCAACAGTTCATATAAACTGACAAAGCCATCGTTCTCTTCCATTAATTGCCGTAATAGCTCCGCTGCCAGTTTATAATTCCGGCTTTCCATGCGAGCCAGAGCACTATGATAACGTTTCAGCCAACTTTGAAAAGCGGGAGCAGTACAGGCCTCCAACCTGTTACTGGCATCTCTGTTACCTTCATCAATCCTTAGTGCCACTTCCCAGCAGGCTCGAGCCCTTTCAAATTCACCTAGTATCAAATAACAGGAAGCAATTAAATTGATAATCCTTACGTTCTCCGGTTCCATTTCTACAGCCTGCAGCAATTCTTCCAGGGCACTGCTGATATCATGATCATGCATTTTGGCCAGGGCCTTCTCGATCATAGTCTCAACCTGCCTGATTTCATTCTCCTGCATTCTTTCACCACACCCTCGAGTATTTTTCTAACTACTTCTACATCATTGCATTATTTCCTTCCAGTTTTTGTAAATATTTATTAATTTTTCCTATAAGTTTCTAAAAGATTAATAAAGTGTCAACAAAGTAGTAAGGGTTTCATATTATAGTACAGAAATGGCATGAAGATTATGGAGTGGTTAGGAGTGATTGTATTGTTTTATGCCAGTCGGTTTTTACGATATGATGATGAAAACCTTATGCAGGGACCAGATGTACTTTTATTGCAGGAAAAGCTGGTTAAGAAAGGATACCAGGTTAGTACCGACGGAGTCTATGATAAAACCACGGAAAACGCAGTGTTAAGTTTCCAAGAAGCATCGGGTTTGCGGGCTGATGGCATAGTTGGGCCTAATACCTGGAACCTGCTGGACCTGGGACATGATAACAGTATTACCGCTGAAAAGTCTTCGGCTGCCCGCCCATCCATTTTAATTAACCTGGACAAACGCAGGTTAACATTTACTATTGATGGTTCCAGTACCACCTATCCCGTAGCGGTAGGAAAGCCTTCCACCCCCAGCCCCATAGGCAACTGGGTGATTGTTCAAAAATCAGTAGATTGGGGTGGGCCTTTTGGAGTCCGCTGGATGAGATTATCAGTTCCCTGGGGAGGTTACGGTATTCATGGTACCAATAATCCGGCTTCCATTGGCAGGGCCGTCAGCCATGGCTGTATCCGCATGTATAATAAGGATGTAATTAAGGTTTATGACCTGACCCCCATCGGTACCCCGGTAAATATTATTGGCCATCATTATACTGGAAGAATATTAAAAGAAGGTGATAGTGGGGAAGACGTGAAACAATTGCAGAGAGATTTAAAAAAATTGGGCTATTATAACTCCTCCATCGATGGATATTTTGGTCCCAAAACCCGACAAGCTGTAATGGCCTTTCAGGCAGATCAAGGGCTGGTCGTCGATGGCATCGTTGGTCCATATACCTATTTTGTCTTGTTAAAGGCTCTGGATATTGCCAATAAAAATTATGAGCCATAGGCTATGGGCTTTAAAAAAGCTGCTCTACTGCACATAGCTTAAGTGCCTGCTTCTATGGCATCAACCGGGCAGCTTTCCTGGCAGAGGCCGCAACCGGTACACAAACTGCTGTCAATCTGGTAAACCCCATAAGGGTTAATGGCCTCAACCGGGCAAACGTCAATACAGAGCCCGCAGGTGCTGCATTTTTCGGGATTAATAGTAAATGTCATGATCTTCCCCTATAGCTGCGAGGCAATAACTGCGCGCTGCATGTTGTTGGTTCCTTCAATCGTAGAAAGTACACGGGCATCCCTAACCAGTTGCTCAATTAGAGAGCCCTTTTCATATCCCCGGGCCCCCAGGATATCAGCTGCCGCACAGGTCACCTGCTGGGCTGTCTCACTGCCCACCACTTTGGCCATGGCCGAAGCCGCAGTATAATCCCCACCCTTGTCAATTAACCAGCAAGCCTTATAAGTCATTAAACGTGCCATTTCTACCCTGGTAGCCATATCAGCCAACGAAAAAGCTACTGCCTGGTGGTTCTTAATACTGGTGCCAAACTGTACCCGGTTTTCCGCAAATTCCAGGGCAGCTTCCAGAGCAGCCCGGGCAATACCCACCGATATGGCGCCAACCATAGCCCGACCCCGGTCAAAGGTTTGGGTGAGTAATAGGTAACCACTGCCCGCTTCCTGTCCCTTGATCACATTTTCTTCTTCTATAAAAATATTTTCAAATTTTATTTCACCTATGGGAGCATAATTTAAACCCGAAGTTTCTCTCTGCCTCACCATACTTAAGCCGCTACTGTTTTGCTCCAACAAAAATACCCGCATGGAGGCCTTCCTTTGTTCCCTGCTGGTTGCAGCAATTACGGATATCCAACTGGCTACCGGTGCGTTGATGACATAATCCTTGGAACCATTAAGGTAAAATCCCGCTCCTTTACGGACTGCGCAGGTACGCATCATAGATAAATCAGAACCACCGGAAGCTTCGGTCAGGGCAAAGGCTGCCAAACCGGCATCTTTACCGGTTAGCCCGGGTAAATACTTTTCCTTCTGGGCATCACTACCAGCCAGCAAAATAGGTTCCACTGCATGTAAAGTAGCGGCAATAACTGCTGCTACCCCGGGATGACCAGCTGCGATTTCCTCCATTAACAAAGCAGTAGTAAGCCGGTCCAGCCCCCTCCCACCATATTCCTCAGGCACGGTGGGACAGACCAGGTTATGTATAGCTAATTGTCTGACCAATTCCCTATTAAACCCGCTGCCAGCCGGGGAAGACAACAAGTGCGGTTTTATTTCCGAGTTAACCAGTTCCCTTACCATCTCAACCAGTTTTCTTTGCCTGGTCTTTAGTGCAAAATCCATTTATTGTCCCCCCCGTTTTTCCTTCCATTTTATATATTCAATATAATTTAAAACTTCTTTTATTTGCTCATCTGATAACTGATATATGGTATTAATGAGGTGGAGAAATTGGCCGCTATGGTCCCCCCCCAGCAGGTGCTCCTTTTCTACCGGAGGTCGGTTGTTTTCCATAAAATACTCCAGGGGTTTGTCCAGAATCTCCGAAAGTTTCTCCAGATGTGACAGGTATAATCGCCGCTTACCTTTTTCATAGTTAGACAGAGCCGACTGGGAACAGCCCAGAGCTCTGGCTAATTGCTCCTGGCTCATCCCTTTTTCCTCCCGTGCCAGTTGCAATTTACGGCCTATTTCTTTAAAACTCATCCCATCCGTCCCTCCTGCTAACATCATAACGAAAAAATCCTTCACTAACAATCGCAGTTATATACAAGCAGGGGGAAGCCATGCTCTCCCCCTGTAGGTTGGCACCTGATCGTTATTTTATTACATTAATCAATTATTCATTCTCCTAAATATACTTTAATCGCTGAGCCTCTGATTTCAACCAGTCCCGAAAATCGGGATGGGCAATACTAATTAGTGCCCCGTCTGGTATCTTTTTAACTGCTTCTTCAGGTGTCATAAGCTTCTGACGATACATTT
>JAAYCQ010000121.1 GCA_012729715.1 Syntrophomonadaceae bacterium | reverse complement strand
TTTGAATTGAGGAAGGAAAGCTATCGCTTTCCGGATTACAAAAAAAACAAAAGCGTTAGCTTTTGTACCTTAATTAAGAATTCAAAATTAAAAATTAAAAATTGAAATTAAATTTCCTGGTGACAATAGCGGAGGAGAAACACCCGTTCCCATACCGAACACGGCAGTTAAGCCCTCCTGCGCCGATGGTACTGCAGAATTCTGTGGGAGAGTAGGACGTTGCCAGGAATTATTATTTTCTGTCCACATATTAGCCAGTCTTGTTGTTACTCCCCACAAACAGGGGTTATTGACAAATTGTTAATAACCCCGTGTCCTTGTCACATTGCAGTTTTACAGAAAGAACATCCCCGTGTAACTATTTATTCCAATATGAATATTTTTGATAATTGGTGCTTGATCCCTTATAGGGATTATTCCAGTAAAAGGTTGAGGTGGTGGCCTTATTCTCATGGTCAGTTGGGGGTTCATCTCGGATGGTTATAACAGTGTCAGGAGTACTGCTTTCCTCGTTAGGTATCGTTGAGCAGGCAGGGTCTTCATCATTTTCATAAGAAATAACATCTTCTTCATCTAATACCATAAGTTCGTCATCTTCTTCATCAAATACTATAAACTCCTCATCATCTCCATCGAATTCGGTAAGCTCCTCATCATCTCCATCAAATTCATAAAGCTCGTCGTCATCTTCATCAAATATAGTAAGTTCCTCATCAGCATCATATTCATCGTCATAAAAATTACTATCGTCTGCTGCAAGAGCTGGTCGGATAATGGTTTTGCTGGTGACGCACTTTGAAATCGGATGATTAGAAGGCGAGGGGTTATCCGGTTGCACAAAGTCCTGTATTAAATTCTCGTCGGCATTGGGCTGGCTAAGAGTGGCTCTGTAATTAGAATGCCGGAATGAAAGTTGCATAGCTTTATTCACCTCCCGGTTAAATCTGTGATGTAAAGGGAATGAATTCCCACAAAATAAAATCATGTTCGTGTACACCATTAATATATGCGGGGAAAATATAAATGTTAACGTGAGGGGTGAGGGGTAAGGCAGTGAGGGGTGAGGAGTGAGGGATGAGGAGTGAGGGGTAAGGGAGTGAGGGGTAAGGGAGTGAGGGGTGAGGGAGTGAAGGATGAGGGGTAAGGGGATAAGAGTGTAAGGAGTAGTGACCTCCGAGCGGCAGTTGGTTAATCCGAACCGACAATAAAAAAAGGAGACCTTACGGCCTCCTTTTGACCAACCCACTCCTGGTTCCCGGGCGGGCAGACACATGGGTCTGCCCCTACAATTCTGATTTCCGACGTCCGACGTCCGACCTCCGTTATTGCCCCTACGACCGGCGTCCTTAGCAGCAACCGCAGCGGCCTCCGTTTGCTGGTGGCGGACAGGGTTGACATTCGCCAATTTTGTGGGGTTCGGGGAATTCCTGAGATACAGTAACTCCGCCATAAGGTTTAACAGCTAATACAATCAGGTTTTCATGTTTCCATAGCTTATCAATTAGGCACCCGGTAATATGAACCCGACTGCACTGCCCATTATCAATATGGCAGCAAAGATCCTTAACCACAACACATGACCCATCAATTGTTTTAAGTGCATTACGAACGGCATTTCCACTGATCGGTGCACCGCTGGGGAATGGACAGAAAGTAGTACATTCAAAATCCTGGTAGTGGTTTATAACCATAGTCGGACAAAGCTGGGGATTGGGGGGGGTTAGAACAATTTGAAATCCGACTCTGATATCAACGCCCAGGCAGTTTGGTTTTAAGCTTTCTTCCGCACAAATAACACTTACATCACAACTAACATCAGGAGTTAATGGTATTAGTTCATTTCTACAACTGCCGGTAACCAGATCGCCACCTGTTGCGGGAATGGGCACATACAGGTCAATGGGTTGTGTACAGATGTACTTTACATCTGGGACACAGATATCGTGTAATACATTAGGTATTATACGGGAATCCTGGTCAAATCCAAACTTTTCAATAACCTCCGGGTCATTAAGCATTTCAAACTCGTTTCCCATTAGAAGCCTCTCCTCCTATTTATTTATTTAGGCTGTTGGCATTTGTAATATAAAATGTCTATTATGGTTATAAATACCATCCAACCTACAATATACAATATTCGCCATAGCTTTTTTGTGTTACATAGACACCGCAGTTTGCCAAAAAAAATAGACCCGGTTAAGGGTCTATCAAAAAGAGAGTGAATGAGATATGCAATTAACTAACCGTTACGTTAGTTAATAAGCCTTATAAATATTTCTTGTTCTTGGCGTGGTAGTGAGTATGCAGGAGCTCGTGGGATTTGTGTCCCAGGGGTTCATGCAGGAACTCATCATACAGGGTCTTAACTTCAGGATTCTCATGGGATTTTCTAATCGCGCATTTTTCATCTTCTACATATATACTGTCAATGCGCTCTACCCGTTTAGCGTTAGCCTTGGTAATAGGCTGTCCGCCACCGCCGATGCAACCGCCGGGGCAGGCCATAATTTCAATAAAGTGATAAGGGGATTCGCCTGCTCTTACCTGGTCCATCAGTTGACGGGCATTGGAGAGGCCGTTGGCTATAGCCACCTTAACTACGGTGCCATTAAGGTCTACTTCGGCTTCCTTAATACCAGTAATACCACGAGTTACTTCGAAATTAACATCTTCCAAAGTGTTGCCGGTTACTACTTCATAAACGGTTCTTAAGGCTGCTTCCATAACACCACCGGAGGCTCCGAAGATAACTGCCGCACCAGTATAGGCTCCCATCCAGGAATCAAAGTTGCTGCCTGCCAGTTTATTAAAGTCGATGCCACTCATGCGGAACAAACGACCAATTTCCCGGGTAGTCAATACCAGGTCTACATCACGATAACCGCTGGCGTTCATTTCCGGTCTGGCGGCCTCAAACTTTTTGGCGGTACAGGGCATAATGGATACGGAATAAATATTGGCCGGGTCAATGCCCATTTTATCTGCCCAGTAGGTTTTTGCCAGGGGGCCAAACATCTGCTGGGGAGATTTGCAGGTAGACAGGTTATCTAGCAGGTCAGGATAAAAAGTCTCGCAGAAATTAATCCAGCCCGGGCTACAGGAAGTGAACATGGGCAGGGTTCCGCCTTCTTTTAGCCGCTGTAAGAGTTCATTACCTTCCTCCAAAATGGTCAGGTCAGCGGTAAAGTTGGTGTGCAATACATAGTCAAATCCTACCTGTCTTAAGCCGGCTACGAAAACATCCATGGGCATGTCGCCAGTCTTCATGCCAACTTCTTCACCGATGGCTACTCTCACTGCCGGAGCTATCTGGGTTACCACCACTTTGTCGGGGTCGGCGATGGCTGCCAGGAGCTTGTCAATTTCTTCTACTTCGCCAATAGCTCCTACCGGGCAGGCATGGACACACTGGCCACACATGACGCAGGGGCTATCTATCAGGTCGCCTCCCATAGAAGGTACAACCATAGAGTGAACTCCCCGGTTTTCCAGACCCAGAGCATGTACACTTTGTACTACCGAGCAGGCATCTATGCAGCGGCGGCAAAGTACGCATTTATCCGGATCTCTGAATATTGACGGGGTAGAGTAGTCTTTTTGCAGTCCTCTTACCTTAAGTGTAAATGGGTTATCGCGAATGAAATATTCATTGGCCAGGTCCTGCAGTTCGCAGTTGCCATTGCGGATACAGTTCAAGCAGTCCTGGGGATGATGGGCCAGAATTAGTTCCAGAATGGTTTTTCTGGCTTCAATTACTTTCGGGGTACGGGTTTTAACAACCATTCCTTCCATAACCGGCTGAGCACAGGCGGCCTGAAGAAGTCTGCTTCCTTCAACTTCACATACACATACCCGGCAATTGGCTTTCACTGCCTGGTCGGGATGATAACAAAGTGTAGGAATTTTCACACCGACTTCTTTAGCTGCCTGCAGGATGGTTGAGCCTTCGGGAACGGATACTTTGATTCCGTCTATCGTTAAGTTAACCATTGTTTTCCCTCCTTTTGCTCTTTCCTACATTAATTTGGCATTGTAGTCGGTGCCAAAGTGTTTAATAGTTGTGAGTATCGGTGACGGTGCAGCCTGTCCTAATCCACACAGGCAGGCGATGGACATTACATTGCCCAGTTTCTGCATCAGTTCAATATCCTTCAGGCTGCCCTGACCGCTATTAACAGCTTCCATAAGTTCATGCATACGGGCCGTTCCTTCCCGGCAGGGTGCGCATTTACCGCAGGATTCATGTTCAAAAAACTTGGCAATACGGGTAGTAACATCAACAATATCCCGGGTTTCATCCAGTACAAATACAGCGCCCGAACCCAGAGTGGCACCAATGGCAGACATATTATCAAAGGCCACCGGCGTATCTAAAAGGGAATCAGGGATAAAAGCACCTGAAGTTCCGCCTATTTGAACTGCCTTAAACTTTTTGCCGCCGGGAATGCCGCCACCAAATTGATATACAACTTCTCTAATGGTAGTGTTGGTAGGTACCTCAACAAAGGACTTGTTGTTTACATCTCCGGTTAAGGTAAAAACTTTAGTTCCCGGATAGGAGGGGACTCCAATAGCCGCATACCACTCGGCCCCTTTTTCAATTATTACGGGAACATTGGCAAAGGTTTCAACATTATTGACAATGGTAGGTTTCATCCACAATCCCTCGGAAGGGGGATAAGGGGGTTTAAAACGAGGCTCGCCTCTCTTACCTTCAATAGATTCGATCAGGGCAGTTTCCTCACCACAGACGTAAGCCCCGGCGCCGCTTCTTACCTCGATATCAAAACCTTTGAGAACCCCTTTTTCTTTGGCTTGCCCGATAGCTATGTTTAAAGTATCGATGAGCTGGGGATATTCTCCGCGTAGATAAATAAAGCCTTTTGCTGATCCAATAGCATAAGCACATATGGCCATGCCTTCAATAAGGGTATGGGGGTCGTTTTCCATGATTAAACGGTCTTTATAAGTACCGGGTTCGCCTTCGTCTGCATTGCAGATCACATATTTTTCATCGGCATTGGCTTTGTAGGCAAAAGACCATTTCTGCCCGCAATTAAAGCCAGCACCGCCCCGGCCTCTTAAATTGGACTTCTTAACTTCTTCAATGAGTGCTTCTCTATCCATACTGCTGGCTTTTTCCAGGGACTTATATCCGCCCTGAGCCATATAGTCATCAATCTTTAAGGGATCGATTTTGCCATAATTGCGCAGTACGATTCGCATCTCTTCAGCCATTATTGGACCTCCTTTCTTACTATTTGTATTCTGCCAGGATGGCAGGTATTTTGGCTGGGCTTACATCCAGATGAGGCTTACCGTTAATAGTTATTACCGGGGTTGCCTGGCACTGTCCTACACATTCGGTAAATTCCAGGGCGAACTTACCATCAGCCGTACTTTCTCCCATCTTAATACCCAGTTCTCTTTCCAGTGCACTTACTACTTCAGCAGCACCGGCTACATGGCAGGGCGCACTTTCACATATTCTGATTACATTTTTACCTCTGGATGCCACTGAAAACATGGAGTAAAACGTAGCCACGCCGTAAGCCTCACTGGCAGGCAGGTTAAAAACCCGGGCTGCTTCTGTCACTGCTTCTACCGGCAGGTAACTTAGTTCTCTCTGTACCGCATGATAAGCTTCAATTATCCCCCCGGGCTTATCTGCATAACTGGCTATAATGTCCTTATAATCCATCCACATATCCCTCCTTTCCTGTAATATGCTTGGAATAGCTATTGCTACCATAAAAGCTGTATATTAAAGCTAATGCAAGTTGCCAGATGGTATTTATCATGGTATATATTTACATTCCAAAAATGCCAGGATCCCTTCAAAGAAGACCCTGGCATTAAATGTTAGAATTGGCCACACTTCGATAATACCCATATAAAAACATGCTAAACGGGCACAGCGTGGTAATAGCCAAAATTCTGAGCCAGATAGTATTATGTATAGTAATCAAACTACTTATAATACTTAATCTTCTTTCCAACGGGAGGCGCAGACGTTTCCCTCTGCACCCTTCGGGCCTATAAAATATCGCCCAGCGGCCTGGAGTCCCTAGCAATTTGCCTTAGGGCGGCAGGCTCGAAGATTTTAATAAAATTTAATTTATTTTGGCGCTTGGCATAATATGTTAATATTTTCACTAATGTTTTTCCACATACCCCCATATGATATCCATCACACTATTATTCTGCAAAGTTATAAAAATTCCTGCTGAGAAATAAAAATATTTTACTGCGGCTATAAAAATTATTTGGTCCTGGGATAACGGAGGTTGGATGTCAGAAGTCAGACGTCGGATAAAAGTCGTAAGTCGTAAGTGGTAAGGAGTGAGGGTAAGAGGTAAGGAGTGAGGGTAAGGGGTAAGGAGTGAGGGTAAGGGGTAAGGGGGTTAGGGGATAGTGGACGTCAGAAGTCGGAATTGTTGGGGCAGTGAGCGGACGTCGAAAGTGTAGGGGCGGACCCCTGTGTCCGCCCGGCCGAGCACTAAACCCAGGGTAAAATTACTGACCCGCGGGCGAACGCATGGGTTCGCCCCTAGGACCGGAACATACAGGTTCACCCTTACGGGTTTTCGGTCTTCTGGTTTATTGACGAAATAATCTCAGGCACTAGTTCACTTATGTCCTTAAAATTGTTTTCCCCATTAAGAGAAAATAGTCTTACCTCATCATCTCTGATGATAACCAGTGCTACCGGTGTCACTTTTCCTCCGGCACCGGCCCCCGCGCCTTTTGCCATTTCACCACCGGCAGAGCCGTTACCGGCTCCAAATGATATGCTTAAAAGGGGTATTATAATAAAATTACCCGCTTCGATGGGCTTACCCATAATGGTTTCACTTTTAAAAAACACTTTTATCTTATCAAATAGCAGTTCCAGTTCTGATATCATCTTCGTCAACATCCTCCCAAACATAATCGCTATACCTCGCGGATAACGCAAAATATAGCGAATTTATAAAGCCAATAATAATCTTGTTTATAGCCCTGGTTTTACATCTGACCGGAAAGCTGCTTATAAATAATATCGGCAATACCGAGTGAACCGGTTTTGCTCATGGAACGGGCATATTCCGTATATAGCATAGATTCAAAAGTCTCGGTGGCAAAACTACGTCCGCTGAGTTCACTGCGAGGGATACTCTGGCGCATAGTATCAAGTATCTTATTTAAAAATACACTTTCCAATTCCTGACAAGCAGAATACAGCTTTTTATTATTCTTCTCATTAATAGCGCTTTCCAGACAGCGGGAAAAATCTTTTTTTTCCATGGTTTCCCCGTACGATGGGGTCATTATTTTGGGCGCCCCGGAAATGCTGTTAACTATCATATTCTATTACCTCCTCAGGTTAGCTGCAGTTTGTAGCATTTCGTCGGAGGCCTGAATTAGCTTGGAATTAAATTCGTAAGCGCGCTGGGCGGTAATCAGGTTAACCATTTCTTCAACTACCTGAACATTCGACATTTCCAGGTAGCCTGAATGCAGAGAAATAGTGCTGTCAGAATCCGGTTCCCATTGTACCGGTTCCCCCGAGTTGTCAGTAGCTTGATAAAGGTTTTTACCTATTTTTTGCAACCCGGCGGGATTGCTAAATTTAAATATCTGTAAAGGTTCACCGGCAGGTTGAGGGGTAGTTGAACCAGGTAGTATATAACTGACGGTACCATCAGCAGCTATAGATATATCAGTATAATTTTCCTCCAGTGCTTCTGGTCCCAGATACAAATAGCCATCAGAAGTAACCAGTTGACCGGAGGCATCAACTTTTATGGCCCCATCTCTGGTATAAAGGGGCTCCTCATAACCTGGTACTTGAATCGCAAAAAATCCTACTCCGCTTCCACCAAGAGCTACGTCCAGGGGATTTTCGGTATTCTGAAGGTTTCCTTGAGCAAAAAGGGTATTGATAGCGGCAGGCCTTACACCCAGCCCTACGGCCAGGCCAACCGGCTCGTTGCGGTTTTCATCTGCGGCCGGTCGTCTGATAGTCTGATAGAGCAAATCTTGAAATTCGATTCTTTGTTTCTTAAATCCAATAGTGTTTACATTGGCCATATTATGAGCCAGGGTATCCGTGTTCAACTGTTGGGCATGCATTCCGGTACTCGCAGTAAAAAGGGCCCTCATCATAATGCCGTTCCTCCTCTATTTATGAAACGTTGAATTGGCGGTATTTCCGTCAATCAATACCGCCTCGGGCCCCTCCAGTTGAGTCCAGCCCGATACCATGCTATAAGCTACTACGGTCTTATATCGTTTTATTAGGGTAAAAGGTTTAGAGCGGGAGCAGGTAAAAACATGTCCCTATTAGCTATATAATGCAAATATCTCGTTAAATCTCTGATTTATGCAATATTTATTAAAAAATCTACCCGGACCGGGTAGGAACATTTTGATTACCCCTTACATATATTAATAATGTTCACTAATAGTACTTGACCAGAAGGGGTGAGAAGAATGGTTAAATTATCTGATTTAAAGGCCAAAGATGTAGTTAATATACTGGACGGAAAAAAACTGGGTCATATTTGTGATATTGAATTGGATTTGGACATTGGAAAAGTAATTGCCATTATTATTCCCGGGCGCTGGCGGGGATTTAGTATCTTTGGCAAACGTGAGGAGATTGTTATCCCCTGGAAAAAGATTATTCGTATCGGCAGGGATGTAATTTTAGTAGAGGTACCGGTATTTAAAGACTTTGACGATCATAAGCGCAAAGACTTCTATTTGGATGATGACAATTTCTAAATTACCCCGGAAAGTTGAACAAATCGAATCTATTGTTCATAATAAGGGCAGACCCTGTACTATGGGAGTGATGGATTATGCGCTGTCCTTATTGTCAGGAGTATGAAAGCCGGGTAATAGATTCCAGGTCCAGTGAAGATGGTTGTACTATACGCCGCCGCCGTGAGTGTACTAATTGTAAAAGGCGGTTTACTACCTATGAGCGGGTAGAAGAAAGACCTTTGCTGGTAGTTAAAAATGGCGGGGACCGGGAACAGTTTAGCCGGGAAAAAATCTTGAAGGGTATCAGTAAGGCCTGTGAAAAACGACCGGTAAGCCTGGAAGACATAGAAACTGTAGTAGCCGACATTGAAAGGGAATTAAGAGATAATTTTGACCGCGAAGTGAGCAGTAAAGTTATTGGTGAAATAATTATAGACAAGCTGCAATCTTTGGATGAGGTGGCTTATGTTCGCTTTGCCTCAGTTTACCGCCAGTTTGGCGATTTAAACAGTTTTATTAAGACTATCGAACAGCTAAAAAATAAGTAAAAATAATTCTTAATTTTTAATTCTTAATTTTGAATTCCGGTGGAAATGCTCCGCATTTCTACAACAATTAAGAATTTAAAATTCAAAATTCATAATTATTCCGGTTCTTCCACTGCTTTTTGCAATAGGGTTTTTGCTTCATCAACTAAGTTTGCCGGTACAGAAATTTGAACTTCTGCCAGAGGGCCAATGCTTACAGGTAATTGGGATATTTCTCGGCGTTGGATTTTAACTGGAATACCGTAAGATTCTAGCAAACTGATGATAACCATATCCTGCGGAGGGTAAACCTTTTCAATAGTAACCCAGGATTCTGAGGTTGACTTATTGCCTCCAGGATAATCTTCCTTCTGGTACCTGGCCAGGCACCGGTAACCGGGATAAAACATATTACCACCTCCTGCAGTTAATATTTTAAACTAAAAAGAAGGGGAGAACAAATGCCCGGCTTTGCATGGATTAAAAATGATGGTATAAGTTACATTACCTTGCCACATTGGGCTGAGCAAGGTGTTAATGTTGCTTTCTCAGCCCGCTCGGGTGGAGTCAGTCAGGCTCCCTATAACTCCTTGAACATGGGCTTACATGTTGATGATAAAATAAGTGATGTAATCGAAAACCGACGCCGTTACCTGGAATTGTTCTCACTTACTCCCGAAAATATGGTATGCTGCGAGCAGGTGCACGGCAATTCTGTGGCTGTAGTGGGTAAAGAAGAACAAGGCCGAGGAGCGCTGGACTATAAAACTTCTTTGCCCGGCTACGATGCTATGGTTTGCACAACCCCGGGTATAATGCTTACTACCTTTTATGCTGACTGTATCCCCATATTCTTGTTTGACCCCTGCCAAAGAGTAGTAGCCATTGCTCATAGCGGATGGAAGGGGACTATGGGACGTATTGCCACTGAAACACTAAAAGTAATGCAAAAGGAATACAACTGTTTACCTGAAAAAACAGAGGTTTTTATTGGCCCTGGCATTGGCGGTTGTTGTTTTAATATTGGGGAGGAGTTAAGTAAGCAGGTAAAAGAGGAGTTTACAAGACTTAATGGAATCCTTAACTATGATTCCAACGGATGTACCTGGGATTTACAGCTTACCAACCGATTGATGTTGGAGGAGAATGGTGTCAGACCGGAAAATATATTTATCTGTGATCTTTGTACTGCCTGCAATACTGAAATGTTCTTTTCTTATCGCCGGGAGCAGGGAGGAACCGGCCGCATGGCCGCAGGTATCGGGCTGAATTATTGAGGTGATATATGGTGCATAGCCCTAAAATACTTGTAGTTGACGATGAAACCTATATTGTTGAATTGGTCAAATTTAACCTGGAGAAAGAAGGCTATCGAGTTATAGTAGCCTTTGATGGGGTACACGCCCTCGAAATGGTTAAAGAAGAAAACCCTCACCTGATTCTGTTGGATATAATGTTACCCAGCATGGATGGTTTGGAAGTGTGCCGGACTTTAAAACAGGACCCTAATTACAATACTATTCCTATAATTATGCTGACTGCCAAGGGTGAAGAGATTGACACTGTACTTGGTCTGGAAATGGGTGCTGATGATTATATAAAAAAACCGTTTAGTCCCAGAGAAATGGTGGCCCGGGTCAAAGCACGCCTACGGGCTCTTAAGATTCTGGAGGCTGAAAAGGCGGTTGGCAAGAGGATATTTGTAGTAAAAGACTTAATCGTAATTCCTGATAAATATGAAGCCTTTTTAGGTGAAGGAAAACTGGAGTTGACCCCCAAAGAATTTGAATTACTTACTTTAATGGCTTCCAACCAGGGCAAGGTATTCACCCGTGAAGCTTTGCTGGAGAAAGTCTGGGGGTATGAATATTCAGGGGATACGCGTACAGTTGATGTTCATATCCGCCACCTGCGTCAAAAGCTAAAGGATGATTCCAGCTTTCCGCTGTATATAGAAACGGTAAGGGGTGTTGGCTACCGTTTTATCGAAGGTAGTTCTAATGGATAGGAAAACTGAGGTGTATGAAATGGCCACAATATTGGATAATAAACATATCGATGCAATAATGGCCAGCCTGATGGATGGTATTATAACTTTTGACCGCAATGGCGTAATAATTATGGCTAACAAAGCTGCAGAAAACCTCTTTTTAGTAAATAAGGACGCCTTGCAGGGCTGTACCATGGAGGAAATAGGCGGTGAAATTAATTCCATGATAGGAGAAGTCCTGCTTAGAGGCAATGAAGTATTTGCTGAAATGTTAATCCAGCCCCGCACCCAAATTTACCGGGTGCATGTTATGCCTATAAAAAGCGACAGGGATATAGAAGGTGCAGTAGCCGTATTTCGAGATGTTACTGATGCCAGGAACTTTGACCAGATGCGATCGGAATTTGTGGGTAATGTATCTCATGAATTACGTACCCCTCTAACTTCAATTAAGGGCTTTGTAGAGACTCTTTTAGATGGGGCTATGGAAAACAGCGCCATTTGCCGTCGCTTTTTAAGTATTATAGATACTGAGACGGAGCGTTTAAGCCGCCTTATTGAAGATCTGCTCACCCTATCATCGATAGAATCAAAGGAGCGTGTAATTAATCCTAAACCGGTATGTTTAATACACTGTATCCGCAGTGTAATGAATATTATGGGGCCACAAATCAGCGAGAAATCGTTACATGTTGAGTTCATCTGTGAACCAGATTTAGCATTAATATATGCTGACGAAGATTTATTAAACCAGGTGTTGATTAACCTGCTAGATAATGCTATTAAGTACACCCCCCGACAGGGAAAGGTCATAATACGCGCCTATCGGTCAGATAGCCGGGTAATAACTACGATTACTGATACTGGTATGGGCATACCCCGTGACAGCCTGTTCCGGGTGTTTGAACGCTTTTACCGGGTGGACAAGGCCCGTTCCCGCCATCAGGGAGGAACTGGTTTGGGATTAGCAATTGTTAAGCATATTGTAGAATCCCACGGGGGTGAGGTATTTGTCGAGAGCGAACCTGGGAAAGGCTCCACTTTCGGAGTCAGTTTCCTGGTAGTGTAGGGAACGGCCCCTGTGCCGTTCCGTCATGGATAGATTGATTCACGCGGATTTTTTAAAAAAAATTGGTAATGTGTAAGGTGATAAGATTGGATTTACAGGAAAGTCTTACTATAGTTAAAAAGCGTATAGCCGCCGCCGCGGCCAGGAGTGGGCGCAGTGCTTCTGATATTACCCTGGTAGCGGTCAGCAAGACCGTAGATATTAAAACCATACGCCATGCCTATGAACTGGGTGTAACTGATTTCGGCGAGAACCGGGTTCAGGAACTTAATCATAAAATAGAAGAAATTCCCCAGGCCCGCTGGCATCTTATTGGTCGTTTGCAGACTAATAAAGTCAAAGACGTAGTAGGCAAGACAACGTTGATACACTCCCTGGATCGTTGGAATATGGCTGAAGAACTGAACAAACGAGGCTTACAAGAGGAAGTTGTGGTACCCTGCCTCCTGCAGGTTAATGTTGCTGGTGAGGAACAGAAAGCAGGTATTGAACCTGATGAGGTAGAAAGCTTCTTGGAATCACTGGGCCAACTGGAAGCATTGAAGATAGAGGGCCTTATGACCATGGCTCCCATTTTTGATAAAGGCGAAAAAGCACGACCAATTTTTAAAGAACTATACCAAATTAAAGAAAAAGCAAGTAAAAATCGATATAATAATGTTAACCTACGCTTTTTGTCTATGGGAATGTCTCAGGACTATGAGGTAGCTATTGAGGAAGGGGCTAATATAGTCCGGGTAGGGAGTGCTATTTTTAATCCCTAATAAGCGTAAGCTTTGATATAGATACTAACAGCGGATAGAAAATCCAAGGAGGTTAAAAAAATGGGCGTATTCAATAAAGTGTGGACCTGGTTAGGGTTGGAAGGCGAAGAGGTAGTAAGGGAAGAATATATTTCCCTACCTGGAAATGTTGAGGAAAATCAGAAGACAACATCTAATATTGTTAGTATACATAGCAATAAGACCATGAAAGTAGTAGTATGTGAACCTGACAGCTTTGATGAAGTCCAGGTACTAGCTGACCACCTGAAAGCCAGAAAACAGCTGATACTAAACTTTGAAAACACCCAACCGGACGAAGCCCGCAGGATAATAGACTTTATTAGTGGGACTACCTATGCTCTGGATGGCAATAGCCAACAGTTGGGCAAAAACGTTTTTGTCTTTGCCCCCAATAATGTGGAGATTGCCAAAGATGCCCGGAGCATAATCCGTAAACCGGGGCTGCTCAATCCCTTTGGAGGTGAGCGCTAGTGCCCTCATGCCTGGGAATCATAGGCTGTGGCAATATGGCTAACGCTATTGTAAAAGGATTAAGTAAAGACAAAGCCGGTTTTCAGGACATTCTGGTAAACGATATAAATCAGGAAAAAGCCCTGGCTTTTGCTCGGGAATATGGAGTTAAGGCAGTAGATTATGAGACCTTATGGAAAGAATGCAATACCGTAATTCTGGCGGTTAAGCCATATCAGGTCAAAGAAGTCTTGAACGCGGGACGGGGTCATTGGCACCCGGATCAGCTGATAATATCAATTGCCGCCGGTATTAAATTGGCCAGCATGGAAGTAGCTACCGATAATTTACTTCCGGTTATTCGGGTCATGCCCAATACCCCATGTTTGGTGGGTCAGGGGATAGCAGCAGTTGCGGTCGGTAGTAAAGCTGCTGAAGCCGATATCGATATAGTCATGCACATATTCAACTCTCTTGGTACGATCGTAAAGATTGATGAGAAGTACATGGATGCTGTTACGGCGGTTTCCGGCAGCGGACCTGCCTATGTTTTTTTGGTAGTAGAAGCCTTCATGAATGCAGCGCTGCAGATTGGGCTAGATATTAATCTGGCGCGGGAACTGGTTATTGAGACTATGAAAGGCAGCCTGGAGATGTTAGAACAAAGTGGTGAACATCCAGCAGTTTTACGCCAGGACGTTTCTTCTCCTGGAGGCACTACCATCGCAGGGATAAGGCAATTGGAGGAAAATGGTATACGAAAGGCCTTTTTTGACGCGGTAGAAATGGCTTATAATAGGTCTATTGAACTTTCCAGCGATGATTAAAGGGGAGGATAATGTTATTGAAATACCAATTAATTGGCATAATCAACATTGCATTTAAGGTACTGGTATGGTTAATAATTGCCCGCTGCTTGCTTTCATTTGTTCGTCATAACCCCAGCCAACCGATTATCCGGTTTATTTATGATGTTACTGAGCCCATTATGGGCCCTTTTCGTAGAATCATACCTTCTGCCGGAGGGCTGGATTTCTCACCCTTTATTGCCGTACTTGCTATAGAAATGGTTCGACGCTTAATAATACAATTGTTATGGATGATATAATACGGAAATAGGCGCCGATACAAAGTTGTCTTGTACTCTTTAGTGCACGGCGTCCGGTCATGGCAGGTTAACATGACGGAACGGCACAGGGGCCGTTCCCTACATATAACTGTTCGATAGAAAGGTTAGTTTTAGCAATGGAACACACTCAAATTGAACTTTTAGCTCCGGCAGGCAGATGGGAAGCTATGGAGAAGGTTGCTGCTGCCGGTGCGGATGCGGTTTACCTTGGTGGCAAGAGATTTAATATGCGCCTGCTCAGGCCTGGTTTTAACTTTTCTGACCAGGAATTGCACGATGCGGTAAGATACCTGCACCAGCAGGATAAGCGTTTATACATTACCATCAACAACCTTTATTATGATGAGGAAATAGAAGAACTTTCCGACTACCTTCTGTTCCTGCAAGAATTAGGGGTAGATGCCCTGATTATTCAGGACAGTGCTATTATCAAACTACACCGGCAGCTAGGTTTAACGGTACCGCTGCATGCCAGCGTGCAGATGGGTCTGGGCAACTCTCAGGCGGTTAAATTCCTGGCCGAAAATGGTGTCAGTCGGGTAATATTATCTAAAAACCTGAGCCTTCAGGAGATATCTCAGATTCATAAAGAAACTGGTATAGATATCGAGTATTTTGCCCATGGTGATTTATGCATCTCCCATACCGGGCAGTGTGTAATGAGTAATATAATTGCCTCTAAAAGTGGTAACCGCGGTGTATGTATCAAACCGTGCCGCTGGCAATATACTCTGGAGGGGGTTCCCGGTGCCGGAAACGAACCTGGTTATTACCTGGCCCATAAAGACCTCTGTTTACATTCCCATCTGCATTCACTAATTCAAGCCGGGGTTTGCAGTTTTAAAATCGAAGGACGTATGCGGGAAGGAAAGTTTCTGGCTTTTCTGGTGGAGGCATATAGAAAAGCTTTGGATCGCATTATTGCTAACCCGGAAGACACTCAATCTGACCTGGAAGATGTAAACAGACTGCAAGAAAAACGGATAAGAAACTATACTACCGCCAATTTATTCGGCAGAACCAGAATCAATTCAGTAGACATAAGTGGAGAACGGGAACCCTTTTTCCCTACAACTCCTCTTCCTTTGGAGCAGTTGCAAGCACAGGATTATACTGATGTTGCTGATATTAAGGTGGACACAGTTCCAGTAGAACTTACTGTGAAAGTAGCTAATCTAGATGCCCTGACCTCCTTAAAGAATGCCGGTGTTGATAGATTTATCCTGGGTTATGAATATATACGCCAGCATAACGCCGGTTGGAATAAGAAACAGATAGCCCGAGTGATAGAGCAGGGTATTAACGAAATTGCTTCGATAATCGTTGAAACTCCGCGTATAGTATGCGGCGATGAAATTAACGACATAGAAAAACTGCTGGATTGGATGAAGGCCCGGAACCTCACTGAGGTGCTGGTAAATGATTTCGGCAGCATGCGATTAGCTTTGGATAAGGGGTTTACTGTAAGTGGAGGTCCCGGGCTTAACCTGAGTAACAACGGTGCGGCAGCATTTCTCAGGGATAGTGGCTTAAAACGAATTACCGCCTCTCTGGAGCTGAATTTCTCCCGTCTACAAAAAATCCTGCAATCCGGACAACCGGTAGAAATGCTGGTGCATGGTCCCCTTTGTGGTATGATAAGTGATTTTTGCCAGGCTTATGATGTTACTGCTGGTTCCGAAGAAGTGCCCTGTACTAATCAGTGTCAGGCCCAAGATTATGCCCTGGCAGATGAACACGGTCAGCGTTACCCCATTACCAGTGATGCTTATTGCCGCAGTTATATTTATTTTCCTTATCATCTTGGTCTGTTCCCTTATCTGCCGCAACTATATGCTGCCGGGTTAAGATACTTGCGTATAGATGGGCAATATTATGAAAAGGAACAACTTTTGCAAACGATAGCCCTTTATCGTAAGGCTATGGGCGATCTGCAAGCGGGGCAATGGCAGCAGATGGATAATTACCTGAAATTGCTGCAGCTTCACCCTCAGGGTTTAACGGCAAGGCCGTATTTTGGGAATGGTGAGGAGTAAGAAGAGGTGTAGGGGCGAACCCATGTGTTCACACGCGTTTAGGCACTTTATTTTTTGATCTTGCAATGGTTTGAGGAGGGTTAATTATGATTACGGCTATGGAAATTCGTAACCAGCAATTCGGTAAATCTTTGCGCGGTTACGATCAGGAAGAAGTTAAAAATTTCCTTATGCAATTGGCCCAGGATTATGAAAACCTTTACAGCCAGAATGCTACTTTAAAGGAAAATATTAAAAGGCTGGAGGCAGAACTTCAAAAATACCATAAAATGGAAGATACCATGAATAATAGCCTGATCTTTGCCCAGCAGACTGCCGAAAATATGAAAACTAATGCTCGCCGGGAAGCTGATTTAATATTGGAAGATGCCAAAAGGCGCATAGCTGAACTGTTAATGGTGTATCAGGAGGTAATAAAACGCTTAAACCTTTTTAATACCGAGTTAAAAGCGCAGATGAGCGGGCAAATAGAGATGCTGGAAAAAAATCAGCATAGGGTAGAAGAACTCTCCCAATTTTTCTACAGCAAAGATTTAAAAGAAATACTGGAAAAACTGGAACAGGTTAATATAAAGGATGTACAAGAATAATCATGTTAAACGTTCAGGAATTCGATGGGGGTTTAAGAATAGAAGTAAAGGTGCAGCCGCGTTCCTCCCGTAACCAGATTTCGGGTGAGCAGGAAGGTGCCCTTAAAGTGAAGCTTACCGCCCCTCCGGTGGAAGGTGAAGCTAACCAGGCCCTGATTAATTTCCTCGCCCGTTTATTAAAACTACCGCGCAAAAACATTATACTCATCAAGGGAGAAACCGCCCGTAACAAGCTTATCGAAATTAGAGGCCTATCTAAAGAAGAACTCCTGCAATCCCTCGGTGTTTAAAACGACCGACGTCCGTTAATTTTCCGCCTCATAAAGCATTTTTACACCTGGACTATTTTTTCTACTGAGAATAGCTATAAGCATCGCAACCAGTATCATAACCGCACCAACCAGAGCCCGCTGGGTAAAAGTTTCGCCTGCCCAGAGGTGACCAGCCAATGCCGCAAAAACCGGTTCAGTAGTTAGTATAACTGCAAAACGGGTAGGAGTACTATGCTTTTGCATACTGTTCTGCAGGAGAAAAGCCAGGGAGGTAGCAAATATTGAGGTAATCAACAAGGCCGCAATAAGCGAGGGACTAAAGTGCCGGGGCCATGGTTCAAAAATTAATCCTACTACCATGCAAAAAACACCCACAAACAATATCTGCACACTGGTAATAGCCAAAGAATTATGACGGTGGGAAAGGCGGTCGACAAAGACTATGTGAAAGGCAAAACCAAAAGCACAAACCAGCACCAGCATATCACCGTAAGAAAGAGAAGTATGCCAATCTTGAAATGACATCAAAAACAAGCCCACAAAGGCTAAGAGTACCGTAATTATAGTACTAAAACGGGGTTTTAACCTGTTCATCAGCATATATATTATAGGTACCAGCACCACACTTAACCCGGTAATAAAACCGGCATTGGAGGAGGTCGTATACTTCAGGCCTACGGTTTGGAATACATAACCAATGGTTAGAAAAATCCCTAGCAGGCATCCAGAGGACAGGGTAGAAATAGGGGCATCTTTTAGATTACGCCATGATACCACGGCCAGCAAAACAAAGGCCAGAATAAAACGTATTCCCAAGAACAGAAACGGCCCAATTTCGAGCAGTGAATTTTTAACAATAACAAAGGTGCTGCCCCAAACTATTGCTACCAGCAGCATACTAAGTTCAGCCTCAGTACGTTTTTTTAAAAACATTTCTAAAACCTGCTTATCAATTCATTTCTCCGATAATACTATATATTACTAGTTTGCCTATTTAACAATAATTGTATAAGTCCCTGTTTCAGCAATATAACATTGTCGAAATAATTGACAATGCTTATAATTATAACATATACATTTTACTACATAAGAAATTAAGGAGTGAGCGGTAATTGAAAAAATGGATTAAAATGCTTATGGTAGGAATGTTGATTACGGGCTTGTTAGTTGCTGTGATCGGCTGTAAAGGAGAACAGCAGAAAGCCGGTGACAGCACCCCCAAACAGAAACTGGTTGTAGGTACCGAAGCTACCTTCCCGCCTTTTGAGATGATAAAGGATGGCGAATATACTGGATTTGACATGGAAATTATCAGAGCTATCGGGGAAAACCAGGGTTATGATGTTGAGATTAAGCATCTAGGTTTTGATGCTCTCATACCGGCAGTTCAAAGCGGGAACGTAGATTGTGTTATAGCAGCCCTTAGTATTGACGAGGAGCGGGCTGAAAAAGTAGACTTCAGCCAACCCTATTTTAATGCCGGCTTAATAATTGCAGTAAAACAGGGGACCACGGGGATTGAATCCACCAAAGACCTGCAGGGTAAAAAGATTGCGGCCCAGGTAGGCACTACCGGTGCGGAAGCTTGTCGCCAAATCAAAGCTAAAGATGGCAAAACTGAAGTACGATACTTTGATTCCGTAGGTGAAGCCTTTATGGAACTGGAAAAGGGCGGAGTGGTTGCAGTTGTTAATGATCTCCCCGTTACCCTTGATTATATCCAGACTACGGGTAAAGATTCTGTTAAAATGGTAGGGGACGTCTTTAATACCGATGAGCAGTATGGTATTGCGGTTAAGAAAGGTAATAGCAAACTCCTTAGTGATATAAATAAAGGTCTTGATGAACTTAAAGCCAACGGTCAATATGACCAGATTTATGCCAAATGGTTTAAATAAAATACGCCATGTTTTTAATGGCAGGCGAAAAGCGCGAGTTTAAGCCTCGCGCTTTTAGATTGTTTACTCAGGGGGATTTAATTATATGCAGTTTTGGCACCTGAACATTTTTGCCATAAATATCTTACAGCCTATTCTGGACTCAAATGGCTTTCAGCTAGTCATTCATAATATGGGCAATTTTTTGCATGGTACTTTGCTTACCCTGGAAATAACCGCTTTATCGGTTCTTTTCGGTATGTTTCTCGGTCTGCTGGCTGCCTTGCTAAAAATGTCACGCTATAAAGTACTATCGATTCCGGGTATTCTGTATATTGATTTCTTCCGGGGTACCCCTTTATTTGTCCAGATACTGCTGTTCTATTTTGGTATACTGCCACTGGTCTTTGATGCTACTTCCTTTGAGGCAGCAGTTATCGTATGTTCGCTTAACAGCGGTGCCTACATTGCGGAAATAGTAAGAGCAGGTATTCAAGCGGTGGACAAAGGCCAGATGGAAGCCGCGCGTTCGTTGGGTATGAACAATTTCCAGGCTATGTGGCATGTAATATTACCCCAGGCTTATAAAATTGTAATACCCCCTATGGTAAATGAATTTATCGCTATGCTTAAAGATACCTCGCTGGTGGCAGTAATTGGGGCGGAGGAACTCACCCATTCGGGAAGGATTCTAGTATCGGTTACTTATGAAGCAGCATGGATTTGGGGTACGGTGGCTCTGATTTACCTATTGTTAACCCGGGCGTTGTCTATGCTGGGTGATTACCTGGAAAGGAGGTTGGCAACTGAATGATTACGATAAAGAATCTCTATAAGAGCTTCGGTAAACTTCAGGTATTGAAAGGAATTAATTGCCATATCTCCCCGCAGGAGGTTGTATGTATTATAGGCCCCAGCGGTTCAGGCAAGAGCACCCTCTTACGCTGTGTAAATCAATTGGAAAAACCCGATTCCGGTACGGTTAATATAGATGGTATTGAACTAACATCGCCGAATACTGACATAAACAAAGTGCGTCAGCAGGTAGGAATGGTTTTTCAGCACTTTAATTTATTTCCTCATCGAACTACACTGGAGAACATAACTATGGCTCCAGTGGTAATTAAAAAAACGAATAAAGCCGGAGCCCAGCAGATAGCCCGGGAGCTGCTTCGTAAAGTGGGGCTTTCGGATAAGGATGACGTATACCCGGCCCAGCTATCCGGGGGACAAAAACAGCGGGTGGCAATAGCCCGGGCTCTGGCCATGCAGCCTAAAGTGATGCTATTTGATGAACCTACTTCTGCCCTGGATCCGGAAATGGTAGGGGAAGTCCTGGAGGTAATGAAAGACCTGGCCAAAGAAGGCATGACCATGATGGTAGTAACCCATGAAATGGGTTTTGCCCGGGAAGTGGGGCAGCGGGTTCTTTTTATGGACGAAGGATTGATTGTAGAAGAAAACACCCCGCAGCAGATATTCGAAAACCCGACTAACCCCCGCACCCAAACCTTCCTCAGCAAGGTGTTGTAGCTATTATGCAGGAGAAGGAAAGAGTACAAAAAATAATAGAACTAATGAAACAGGAATATCCTGATGCCGGCACCCGCCTGCACTTTTCCAACTCCCTGGAGTTGCTGGTGGCAGTGGTGTTGTCTGCCCAAAGCACTGATGAACAGGTTAATAAAGTTACTCCGGAGCTGTTTTCCAGGTTTAACAGTGCCCAGGAACTGGCTGCCATGGATATAGAGGAATTGGAAGATTTGATTCGAGGAGTAGGCCTGTACAAAAATAAAGCCCGCCATATAAAAGGCCTGGCTCAGAAAATAGCTGTAAATTACGCCGGGAAAGTCCCCGGAACTTTTGATGAATTATTAACGCTGCCCGGAGTAGGGCGCAAAAGTGCCAATGTTATGCTATCAGTTGGTTTTGACCAGCCCGGCCTCGGGGTAGATACTCACGTTAAACGAGTAACCCGGCGCCTCGGAATTACCAGCGGGAAAAACAGCACCCAAATAGAAAAGGACCTGAAACAGCTCATACCGGTATCATTATGGAGTAAATCCCATCACCTCTTTATAGCTCACGGCCGCGCCATTTGCCAGGCCCGCAAACCTCGATGCGGTGATTGCATACTGGCGGCATTATGTCACCGGTGTGAGGTGTAGGGGTGACAGGGGACGGTTCCTTGTCACCTTAAGCTTAAGGTGACAAGGAACCGTCCCCTGTCACCCGACATCTAACTTCTGACCTCCGTTGTATATCTATATCTTAAACGTACTAACTATTTTCTGTACATTATCCACATAAGTATTCAGCGATTCGATTTCGGCAATCATGGCATCCAGCGACTGTTCCTGTTTCTCCGATAAATCAGTAACCCCCCTGGAATTGGCTGCCGTTTGCTGGGCAATAGAAGCAACTGCATTTACATTATCAACCAGCTGATCGGTGGAGGCTGACATTTCTTCCGTAGCAGCTGAAATTTCTTGAATCTCTGCATTTATTTGATGAACTGAAGTTACGATAGTGTCAAAAATATTACCGGTGGCTTTTATAGCTTCGGCCTGCTCAGTATAAACCTCTTTGGTGGTATTCATATCTGTAACTACCTGGTGAGTATTATTTTGCATTTGCTTTATTAGAGCGGCTATTTCCTGGGTCGACTGGGCCGATTGTTCGGCCAGGGTTCTAACCTCTTCTGCCACCACGGCAAACCCCTTACCATGTTCACCGGCCCGGGCTGCTTCTATAGCTGCATTTAAAGCCAGCAGATTAGTTTGGTTAGCAATATTACCTATTACCTCAACAATTTGTTCTATCTTGGTTGAATTCTGGTTTAACATCTCCACGGCCTGGCTAACCGCTTCGATGGCGGTATAACTATCTTCCATTTTGGCATTCTGAAGATTGACCGCTTCCACCCCTTTCTGTATAGCAGATTCGGTATCTACGGAAATATGAACACTCTTTTGGGTATTGGCAGCTACTGTATTAATCGTTGCTGCCAGCTCCGAAATTGATTGAGTAATCGCACTGGTAGCCTCGGCCTGGGTATCGGCACCAGTTGCTATCTCATTGGTCGCAGCGGATACTTCTCGGGAAGCGATTCCGGTCTGCTGGGACAGGCCCCGCAGGGTCTGAGATGACTCTGCAATTATGTGGGTGGCGTTATTAGTTTCGCTAATCAGCTGGTGCAATTTTGCCACCATGTTATTCAGGTTGTCAGCGACCCGGGCCATGTAACCATCGCTTATATTAGTAATTTTCTGGGTTAAATCACCTTCAGCGACCTGACTGGCAAAAGTAGCCATGGTCAACGAAGGATCTACGAACTCCTTTAAATTCTGAGAAGAGGAAAAAAGACCTATGAATACCCCCCCGATCCCGGCTACAACCGTAGGAAATATCACTGTAGGCAAAGTAGGAATGTTAATTAAAAACATACCAATTATCAATCCTAAAACAGCACCTCCCAAACCCGAACGAATACAGACCTTAAACGTCATTGCCCGTCTTTCTTTTTTATTATCTCCAATACCCAACCTTATGCGCCCCCTATTATATGTCTTAAATAATACTTCGGCGGAATTTGCATAAAATCCTCTTAATTTAGCAAAAATTTCTATGATAAGCAATATTATAACCTGTGACAATTATTAGTAAAAAAATTGCAGCAAATGTATTATCCAATCCAGACAATGGTAATAATCCTTATGATGGTTGTTTTGCGGAAACCTATATGCTAAAATAAATAAGATTTTCAAGGGGAAACCTGATATTATCAAGAACTATGAATGGGAGAGTAAGTGAAAAGGCGGATATAAGCGAGCCCGGAACTGGTGTAAGCCGGGTACTGTAGTTCACCGAAAATCACCCGGGAGTTTTCATTCCGAACATTAATTAGGTTTGAACGTTGTGCTGGCGTTAACAGCTTAAGAGTGGTATTCCGTTAAGGGAATACTATTAGGGTGGTACCGCGGAAGGATGCCTTTCGTCCCTTGGGGATGAGAGGCTTTTTTAATTTAAGGTTAATTAAACAAATTGGTGAGGTGGTTTACTAATGGCAAAAGGTAAATATGATGCTACCCTGAATCTCCCCCAGACAGATTTTCCCATGCGGGCCAATCTGCCTAATAAAGAGCCGGAGATTCTGGATTTTTGGAACAAAATAGATGTTTACGCCCGGGTTCAGGAAAAGAATGCGGGCAAACCGACATTTATATTACATGATGGCCCTCCCTATGCTAATGGTGATATACACCTGGGGCACACATTAAACAAAGTCCTCAAGGATATGATTATTAAACACCGTTCCATGGCCGGTTATGATAGTCCCTATATACCGGGTTGGGATACGCATGGTTTGCCTATTGAGCAGCAGGCTATTAAAAACCTGGGCCTGGATCGTAAACGTACCGATGTAGTCGAATTCAGAAAACATTGCCGGGATTATGCCTTAAAATATGTAGATATTCAAAAGGGACAATTTCAGCGTCTGGGAGTTCGGGGGAATTGGGATAATCCGTATATAACTTTAAAACCGGAGTTTGAAGCTATCCAGATTAAAGTTTTCGGAGAGATGGCTCATAAAGGATACATTTATAAGGGGCTAAAACCGGTATACTGGTGTGGCGATTGTGAAACGGCTCTGGCTGAAGCGGAGATTGAATACCAGGATAAGACCTCTCCCTCCATTTACGTTAAGTTCCCGGTAAAAGAGGGCAAAGGGGTAATCCCAGAAGATGCTTATGTAATTATTTGGACAACTACTCCCTGGACATTACCAGCCAATACTGGTATTTGCCTACATCCCGAGTTTGATTACATTTTGCTTAAGGTAAATGGTGAAAAATATGTAATGGCCAAAGGACTGCTGGAAACAGTGGCAGCCGAGTTGGGCTGGACCGATTATCAGGTGTTAAAAGAATTTAAAGGTGAGGAACTGGAACGGGCTGTATGCCGTCATCCCTTCTTCGAGCGTGATTCTTTGCTGGTGCTGGGTGACCATGTGACTCTGGAGGCTGGTACCGGCTGTGTTCATACTGCCCCCGGTCATGGTGAAGATGACTTCCGGGTAGGTAAGGAATACGGATTGGAAGTAATTTCTCCGGTAGATAACAGCGGCTGTTTTACCGATGAGGGAGGCCCGTTTAAAGGTCTGTATGTTCACGATGCTAATAAGAATGTTATAGAAGAATTAGAAAACAGAGAAATGCTTTTAAAGGCTGCTAAAATTGAGCATCAGTACCCCTATTGCTGGCGATGTAAGCACCCTATAATCTACCGCGCAACGGAACAATGGTTTGCCTCGATTGAGGGTTTTCGCGAGGAAGCATTGAAGGCTATTGATAATGTACGCTGGATTCCAGCCTGGGGACGGGAACGCATCTACAATATGGTAAGAGATCGGGGTGACTGGTGTATATCAAGGCAGCGCACCTGGGGGGTTCCCATACCTATTTTCTATTGTGAATCTTGCGGTAATACCGTAATAGATAAAAGTACCATTGATCGGGTGAGCCAGCTTTTTGCCCAGCATGGAGCTGATATCTGGTTTAGCCAGGAGGCATCCTACCTGCTGCCGGAAGGCTATCGCTGTTCCAACTGTGGTGGGGATAAATTCCGCAAGGAAACAGACACCATGGATGTCTGGTTTGATTCCGGTTCCAGCCACATGGCAGTTTTGGAGACTTATGATGAATTAAGTTGGCCGGCCGATATGTACCTGGAAGGCAGTGACCAGCATCGGGGATGGTTTAATTCCTCCTTATCTACTTCGGTGGCAATAAGGGGTACAGCCCCTTACCGTCAGGTGTTAACCCATGGTTTTGTGGTCGATGAAAAGGGAAGAAAGATGTCCAAGTCCCTGGGTAATGTAGTTGACCCGCTTAAGCTTATTAAAAGCATGGGAGCAGATATTTTAAGGCTCTGGGTTTCTTCGGCTGACTATCGCAACGATGTTTCTGTGTCTGATAATATTATTAAACAAATTGCTGAAGCTTACCGTAAAATCCGTAATACCTGCCGTTTTATCCTGGGCAATATTTATGATTTTGACCCTGATACGGAAACGGTGGCCTACCAGAATCTTAGCGAACTGGATAAATGGGCCCTATTAAGGCTGCACAAGCTTATTAAACGGGTAAGCAAAGCTTATGAAGATTATGAATTCCATGTAGTTTTCCATGCCGTTCATAACTTCTGTACGGTAGATTTAAGTAACATCTATTTTGATATTCTGAAAGACCGGCTGTACTGCTCCCACCCCCAGGACCCGGAAAGAAAAGCAGCCCAGACCGTGCTTTATGAGCTAATCAATGCTCTGGTAGTTATGTTAACTCCCATACTGGCATACAGCAGTGAGGAAATCTATAGCCACCTGCGTCGGGAAAATGACCCGCAAAGTGTACAGCTGCTGGATTGGCCGGAGTATAAAGAACAGTATATGAACGAAGCTATTGAGACCCGGATGAGCAAAGTTTTGGAGGTGCGGGATGCTGTTACCAAAGCCCTGGAAGAGGCTCGAAGCCAGAAGGTTATCGGTCATTCCCTGGGTGCAAGTGTTTGCATCTATGCTGATGAAGAGTGGCTGAGCTTATTAAGCACTGTAGATAATCTGGATAAGATATTTATTGTTTCTCATGCCCAGCTTAAGCAAGAGGGAGAGCGCAGCCAGAACGCAGTTTCTCTGGAAGAACTACCCGGTATTTGGGTAGAGGTAGCTCCAGCCAGCGGCGAAAAATGCGAGCGCTGCTGGATTATCGAGCCCTCAGCCGATGAGGAACATGGCCATCCCGGACTCTGTGACCGCTGCTCCGGGGTAGTTGGTAAACTGTAGGGATAGAATAAGTATTTTAGCCCCCTGATTGGGGGAAAATATAGTAAGCAGTTGGGGAGGGGAACCACAAAAGGAAGAAGAGGTGTTGTTTTGTGGACCCATACAACCGTTTACTGGCCCGAAAACAAGAACTGGAACAAATGACCGGTACTCTGCAGGAAAGACTGATGACCCCCCTGGCGGAGACTACCGATGAACTCTCCCTTTATGATCAGCATCCGGCTGATATAGGTTCGGAAGTGTTTGAGAGGGAAAAAGACCGCGGTATTTTAGAGTTAATGCAACTGGAACTGGAAAAAGTCCACGATGCCCTGCATAAATATGAGCAGGGAAGGTATGGAGTCTGCGAAGTATGCGGGCAGGCTATCGAACCGGCCCGGTTGGATAGAATGGTTAATACCACCCTTTGCGCCGGCTGTGCCCGCCAACGCCAGGATAGCTTCCGCCGCCCGGCTGAAGAAGAAGTACTTATAGCCGGTGATATGTCGGACCGGGGCGAAACCTTCCAGGTGGCCGGCTACGAGTATTTTGAAAGTGGCGATGGCTCTTCATCCGGCTAAACAGGAACTCTTGATAAAATAGACTTAAGAGTATATATTGTTTTGTAGTAAGGCGTAAGACTCACCCCTTACTCTTAAACTAAGGGTTTTGCATAAATGTTATTCTGAGCGTTAGCGAAGAATCTTAAGATCCTTCGGCTTTGCCTCAGGATGACACTCCTAAACTAATTTTGAAAAAAAGTTAACTATACAAAACCCGCAACTAATAAAGGAGGCAAACCGCATTGAAAATTGGAATTTTTACTGATAGTTTTAAGCCATATACCAGCGGTGTTGTCACTTCTATATGTACATTTAGAGAAGAACTTGAAAATTTGGGGCACCAGATATACATTTTTGCCCCCAGTTACCCTGGATATAGCGAAAATGAGTATGGTGTATACCGGTATTACTCGGTACCTTCACCTACCAATCCTGATTATACCCTGGCCATTCCCATATTTCCGGGGATGAATAGCCTCTTAAAACGATTGGATTTGGATATTATTCATGTCCACTCTCCCTTTACCATGGGCAGAGTGGGATTACATTATGCCCGCAGATACGATACACCCATAGTTTTTACTTATCACACCCTGTATGACCAGTATGTCCATTATGTTCCCGTAGCCCAGGATCTAGCCCGGGATGTTACCATTAAATATAGTAAAAACTTCTGCAATCAGTGCGACCATATAGTTGTTCCCAGCCGGGAAGTTGAATCTATTTTAACCGAATTAAATATCAAAACTCCCCGGTCAGTAATACCTACCGGTGTTCCCATCGAAAAATTTAACCAGGGAGACCGACAGTGGCTAAGAGAACATTATGATATACCGGAAAAAAACCGGATATTATTATTTGTGGGGCGTTTGACCAAAGAAAAAAACCTGGATTTCCTGTTGGATGCATTTAAAGAAATACACCGGCAGACACCTGATACCAGTCTGGTAATAACGGCACAGGGACCCATGGAGGGGGAACTTAAGCAACATGCTCTGCGTTTGGGACTGGACCTTAAGCAGGATGTTATTTTCACCGGGGCCCTGCCCTTTGACACCCTGGTAAACGTCTACTACTCGGCTGATTTATTCGTCTTTTCATCAGTAACTGAAACGCAAGGATTAGTGTTAATTGAGGCTATGGCAGCAGGTATACCGGTGGTAGCAGTGCGTGCTTATGGAGTACAAGACATGGTGGATGATGGAGTAAATGGTTACCTCACCCCCTGTTCTATCCCGGAATTTTCCCAGGCCGTATGTAAACTGCTGGAAGATGATAAAACTTACCAGAAATTCAGCCGCAATGCTCTACTTAAGGCAGACAGCCTTTCTTCTCATAACATGGCCCGCAAATTAGAGGAACTTTACCTGCAACTGGATATTAGGAACGGACGTCGGCGCCTTCGGATGAAAGATCTGATAGGGTGGTTTGGTTCCTAAAGGAGACATGGATGAACCATATTCGTTTAATACTGGCCCTATTAGTTGGCAAAACTCTCATTATAATTAGCCGTTTGCTGGGAAATCAGGGAAGTAGTTTTCCAGGTAAAATGGCCCTGCGTATCTACCCCGGCATACTATCCGAACTGGCGGCACAGGTTAAGGGTAAAATCATTGTAGTTACTGGCACCAATGGTAAAACCACTACTAGTAACATGCTGGCCAGTATTATAACCGAAACTGGTGCTGCATTGATACATAATCAAAGCGGGGCTAATATGCTTTCCGGGATAACTACGGCATTTATAGATAAATCCAGTATAACCGGACGTAAACAGTTTGACTGTGCCCTGTTGGAGACTGATGAGGCCAATGTACCGCTCCTGCTAAGGGAAATAGACCCCGGTTTACTATTGATTACCAACTTTTTTAGCGACCAGTTAGACCGTTTTGGGGAACTGGATACTATTATTAATAAGATAAAAGATGCTGTAAATAATAGGGAGATTGACCTTTTACTTAATGCTGATGATCCGCTGACGGCCCATTTTCAAGACCTCTCTTCTGCTAGCCGCTACTACTTTGGTTTTGCTGCCACCAGTTATGATAGTTATGATAGCCGCGAAAACCGTGAAGGACGTCATTGCGTAATTTGTGGGCAGGAATTGGAGTACCGGCGCTACCATTACGCCAGCCTGGGTCAATTTACCTGTCTGGGATGCGGCAGCCATAACCCGGAGCTGGATTTTACTGGACATAATTTAGTAATGAATCCTACCATTGAACTGATGGTTGATGATTTGGAAATAAACAGCCCTTACCAGGGATTTTATAATGCTTATAACGTACTTGCGGCGGCAGCTGCTGCGCGGATGCTGGACATAAATAAACAGCACATACAAAGAGCTATTGCAAACTATCAACCCCAGGCCGGAAGAATGGAGACCTTCCATATAAACGGCATTCCTGCCGTGTTAATTCTGGTCAAAAACCCTGCCGGGCTAAATCAAAGCATTACTGCCGTAATCCAGGACCAGACCTATAAAAACCTGTTTTTTGCTCTCAATGATAATGCCGGTGATGGCCGTGATATATCCTGGATTTGGGATGCTGATATGGAAATAATCGAGGAAGAGCAGAACCGTATAAAGCATATTGTTTGTTCTGGGTTACGCAGCGGTGATATGGCTTTACGGGTGAAATATGCTGGCTATCCAGTAGATAGACTGGAAATTAAGACCGATCTGAAAGAGGCCATCGAACATATTACCCAGCTAGAATGTGAAAAGATATACCTGCTCAGCACCTATTCGGCCTTATTTGAATGCCGCAAGATACTATTAGAGCTGCAAAAACGAACGGCGAAAACACCAGATAGGATACCGGCACGGGGATAAAAACGGAAGTTGGAAGTCAAAAGTCAGAGGCGAACATGGGGACTGTCCCTGCTGTTTCGCCCGGAACCAGGGAAACAGAGGGACTGCGTGTGCCCTTCAGGGTATCCCCGTGTTTGCCTGTCACCTTAAGCTTAAGGTGACACAGGAACCGTCCCCTGTCACCCTGGGCTAATAAAAGGAGGGTTACCGATGGCAGATTTCACAATAGCTCATATGTATCCCCATTTAATGAACCTTAATGGTGACCGGGGTAACCTCCTCTGTCTGAAAAAGCGCCTGCAATGGTATGGACATCAACCTCATATATATGAAGTTGCTGTTGGAAGTAAGCTGGATTACCATAACATTGACATGATTTTCATGGGAAGCGGCTCTGAGCGGGAAATAAAACTAATCTATCAGGATTTAGTCTCCAGGGGAACAGATTTAAAAGAGGCCATAGAAAACGGACTTCCCATGTTATTTATCGATACTGCTTACCAGTTGCTGGGCCAAGCCTATATGGATGCTGGTGAAAAAATTATAGATGGTTTGGGCTTTTTTAAATTCAGTACCCGCAGAGCAAAAAAACGGCTTACCGGCAATATACTACTAAGCAGCAGTGTAACCGGAAAAGAATGTACGGTAGTCGGTTTTGAAAACCACTATGGGTGTACTTATTTTGAAGATGAAAACCTGCAGCCTTTTGGCCGGGTAGTCAAAGGATTTGGAAACAATGGGGAAGATGGCCGCGAAGGCTTTTTCTACAAGAACCTTATCGGTACCTGCCTGCATGGTCCTTTACTGCCGAAAAACCCTGAGATTGCAGATTTCTTTATTAAAGCTATGGTCACACGCCGGGGAGTTGCCCTGGAATCCGAACTGGATGACAGCATCGAAAACTTTGCCCGCGAGCAGGTCGTTAAGCGTAAGGCGTGAGGGGCGAGAAGTGAGGAGTAAAGGCGAACATGGGGGGTGACAGG
>JAAYCQ010000120.1 GCA_012729715.1 Syntrophomonadaceae bacterium | reverse complement strand
TTTGTTGCTGCATTAGCACATTTAACAGAGGCGTCTTTTCCTTTCCCTAAGATATGGTCATTATATCCGGCAATTCTCGGTCAGGCAATACCGTCAGCTTTTGGACGGTTTAGGTTGGCTGTAACAATTGAGATACTCGATTATTATAAAAGTATCTGTGAATATGAGGTTTATGGATATTGCCTAATGAATAACCATATTCACCTTTTAATTAAAGAGGGCAAAGAGACGATATCAGAGGCAGTAAAGCGAATTGGGGTAAACTACGCTTATTGGTATAATTCCAAATACGCAAGATGCGGCCATTTATTCCAGGATAGATTTAAAAGCGAAACAGTTGAGGATGACAGATATCTGCTGACTGTATTAAGATACATTCATCAGAACCCGGTAAAAGCCGGAATAGTGGCAGAGGCAGCAAAATATAGGTGGAGTAGTTATTCAGAATATGTTAATCAACAAGGCATTTTAACAAATATAAATTTTATACTTGGTATATTGAATCCTGACACCAACAAAGCAGTTAAAATCTTCAAAGAATTTATGACAACAGATAACGAAGATAATTGTCTGGATGTTGATGATAAGATGAAAAAGCAATTATCAGATGAGGATACCAGTAAATTAATTAAAAAACTTACTAAATCGGATAATGTGCTGATACTCCATCAAATTGATAAAAATGAACGCAATAGAACACTAAGGAATCTAAAGGAGATGGGTTGTACAGTAAGACAACTGGAGCGGATAACCGGACTGGGTAGGCGAATAATTGAAAAAGCATAAATTAGGTGACAGAGGAACCGTCCCCTGTCACCTTTTATTGAGGGGGCATAGCCCCCTCTTTTTATTTATAGCAATCTGCCTGGAATAAGGTCGTTGCGTATTAAATCTTCGTAGCTTTCTCTTTTTAGAATAAGGTCGGCGGAGCCGTTATTGACCAGTACCATGGCGGGACGAGGCAGACGGTTATAATTGCTGGACATAGTATAGTTATAAGCACCGGTGGCAAAAACCGCTATAATATCACCTGCAGTCACCGATGGTAAGTCGCAATCCCAGATTAACATATCACCTGATTCGCAGCACTTACCTGCTATAGATACCGTTTCTACTGCAGCTTCGTTGGCTCGGTTAGCAACAATGGCAGTATATTTGGAGCCATATAAAGCCGGTCGGGGATTATCCCCCATACCTCCGTCTACTGCCAGATATTTTCTTATGCCCTTTACTTCTTTAACTGAGCCTGCCATATACAAAGTGACTCCGGCCGAACCAGCAATGGAGCGACCCGGTTCAACTATCACCCTGGGTGTAGTAAGACCTAATTCTTTTGCTTTGGACTCAACGGTTAGCATTACCGCTTCGGCCCAATCTTCGACATCAGGGGGTTCATCGCCATGATAATAATAAATACCGAAGCCCCCACCCATATCCAGTTCCATCAGTTCATAACCACTGGTTTTCTTAACTTCAGCTATAAAATCCATCATGATAGAGGTCGCATGCTGAAATGACTGCATGGCAAATATCTGCGAACCTATATGACAATGTAAACCAACCAGTCTCACATTATCCAGGCTTATAGCCTCCTTAACCCCTTCCATAGCCTGCCCATCAGGTAAGGTAAAGCCAAACTTGGAGTCAATCTGTCCGGTTTTAATGTACTCATGGGTATGGGCTTCAACTCCGGGAGTTATCCTTAATAAAACATCTTGCTCTTTGCCCAATTCTTTGCATATCTTATCCAGTAATTTAAGCTCATAAAAATTATCTACTACTATACGGCCTATCCCCGCCTCTACGGCCATCTTTATTTCTTCGCGGCTCTTGTTGTTCCCATGAAAATAAATCTTTTCTACAGGAAAACCAGCCTTGATAGCAGTATAAAGCTCTCCTCCAGATACGACATCCAAGCCCAGTCCCTCCTGGGCGACTATTTTGCATATAGCGGTGGTACAGAGGGTTTTGCTGGCATATATAACCATAGATTCACCCAGCCGGGAAAAAGCCTGCTTTATATCACGACAATTCTGGCGAAAGCCCTGTTCATCAATAACCCACAGTGGTGTGCCAAAGTCTTTTACCAAATCAACTGTATCGACATTCCCTATTTCCAAATGCCCCTGACTATTAATCCTCATAGTTCCATTTAAGTACAATGAATCCACTCTCCCTGATTCAGATAAATCGTGCTTATTTTAACATTTCCCTTTACTCATGGTCAATCATGCCAAGCTGAGTATTCATAATACAAGGTTGGTAATTAGAAAATTGGCTCTGATAACAAACCAAGAATTTAAGTAATTGCCTAGAGTGAGGAGTCAGGAGTGAGGGGTGAGGTCCTTTGTTTTCCTGTCCCCTGGGGCGCGGGGGCGTACCTAATCCCTCAATCCATTCGTTTGAGGTGACAGAGGAACCGTCCCCTGTCACCTACTTATATATAAATATGAAATCCGGGCCATTTTGGCCCGGAATCCGTTAATTCTTAATTCAATTTGGTTTTTGCTCCTCTGGGTTTGCTTCTGGCTCAGGTTCGATCTTCTTTTCTGTCTTTTTATCTTTAGAAACCCGACTCGGCTTTTCGCTTTTTAAACTGTTAATTTCCTTTTGAAGCTTCTTGTTCATACTGGTTAATTCTTTTGTCGTTTTACCGATTTTAAAGAAACGGATACTGTCTACCATAAAGGTGAGCAGAGCTCCGACACAGGCTGCAACCAAAGCTACCACTGCCAGCGATACATCCGGCGAGGTCCAGTTTATGAAATGTACTGTGACCATGGAGGTATTCTGAAAGATAAAAACGGCCAGGGCTGCAAAGAATAATAACGCACCCAGTAAATAAACCTGCATGACCCTCCCCCCATTTCTTTGCTTAATTCCCTCGATTTTTAAGCACGGTTTTTAATGTCATACCATACCGGGCTAGCAACAAATATGGAAGAATAACACCCGATAACAAAGCCTATAACCATGGCCAGAATAAAATACCTGATATTCCCGCCACCGAATACTAAAAGCGCAACCAGAGCAAATAACGAGGTTAATACGGTATTAATAGAACGATTTAATGACTGGGTAATACTCCGATTAACCAGATTGGCGTAATCTTCCTTGCGCTTCATGCGCAGGTTTTCTCTAATACGGTCAAAAATTACTATAGTATCATTTATTGAATAACCTACTACAGTTAATATGGCAGCAATAAAGGAGGTATTGATTTCCCATTGGAAAAGGGAGAAGAGACCCAGCACAAATAATACATCATGTATTTCCGAGACAATTGCTGCTACCCCAAAGGTCCACTCAAAGCGAATAGTAATGTATATAAGCATAGCAAAGGCCGCAATGATTACCGCCAGAATGGCCTTGTTGGTCAACTCTTTACCAATAGCTGCGCCTACACTTTCCGCACTGAGGAATTCCACGTTTTTGAATTTCGACTCCAGCGCATCTAATAATTGGCGAGTTTGCTCCTGATCCAGTTCAGTAGTACGGATTAGAAACTGATTGCCGCTCTTGCTCACATCAGCCCGCTCCATACCAATTTCCTTTAATGTGCTCCTGACCTGTGCAGATTGTACGGAAGAGTCCATCTGTACCTGAATAATAGACCCCCCGGTAAAATCAATACCAAGGTTTAATCCATTCATAACCAGGGACACTAATCCGGGGATTATAATTAATAGTGATATGATGTAAAATACTTTTCTTCTTTTAATAAAAATATCCATGATTTCTCCCCCCTTATACTCCGTATAATTTCTTGTTCTTCGAGATATTTCCCATCAGTATAAGCAGGTAACGAGTAAAGGTAAGGGCTACCAGCATACTGGCTACAATACCTATGGAAAGCGTAACCGCAAAGCCTTTTACCGGTCCTGTTCCCAGGTACATGAGAACCAGGGCACTTACAAGCGTGGTAACATTGGAGTCTAAAATCGTCCAGAACGCCCTTTTAAACCCGGCATCAATGGCTGCGTGCAGGGTTTTCCCGTAGCGCAGTTCCTCTTTTAATCGCTCGTAAATAATAACATTAGCGTCAACTGCCATGCCTATAGACAGGGCAAAACCGGCTATGCCCGGGAGAGTTAATACCGATCCCAGCAGAGACATGGTCCCCAAAACCAGCAAGGAATACAAGACCAGCGATATATCTGCTACCAGTCCGGGTAGGCGATAATAACCAAGCATAAAAATAAATATAGCGATTAGTCCTATAACTCCCGCCTTTATACTTTTGTTTAGAGAGTCAGCACCAAGAACCGGTCCAATAGACCTTTTCTCTATAACCTTCATGCTAACCGGCAGGGCACCGGAGCGGAGCAAGACCGCCAGATCCTGCGCTTCTTTAGCGGTAAACCCACCCGTTATACGGGCGCTACCATCAGTTATCGGTTCCTGTACGGTAGGGGCTGAGATTATGTTCCCATCTATAACAATTTTTATGGGTTTTCCTACATTAGCCGCAGTTGCTTCAGCAAAAAGACGGCTTCCTTCTTTGTCAAAATCGATAAGCACCTCGGCCGCCCCTTGCTCACCCTGACTCATGCGGGCCTGGGCATCCTTAAGGTGTTTACCGGTTACCAAAACCTTATTATTTTCATCCCAAAATTCCAACTCGGCTGTATTTTTAAGAATATCTACTGCTGCTTCCGGGTCTTCCTCTCCAGCTATCTCAACTACTACCCGGTCCTTACCCTGGGGATAGAGAGCAGTTTCTTTTACGCCTAACTTATCAACCCTATCGCGTAGTATACCTACTGCCTTTTGAATGGTATCGGGGGTTACTTCCTGACCCTTTTTCTCCTGAGCCTGAAGAACCACCCGCAGTCCTCCACTCAAATCCAGGCCTAGATTCAAGTTTTTTACAATGGGCTGGTATAGAAAATAACTCAGTAATCCTAAAGCGATAATTATTATCGTGATTACCAGAATACTGGGGGTTTTCTCCTGCACCCTCTTTTTCCTCCTTCCAACTACTTAAGCATATCTATAAAAGCTTGGCTCCGTTGATAACCAATTCAAATTCACAGTTCAGAAAATTTGCCGCCCGACGACACATCAGCATCCGGCTTAAGAATATTTCGAAGTATTCCATCACCGGACATATACTGGTATCAATGGCCAATTCCATGGTAATAATCCGGTTATCATCATCAATATTTAAAATGGAATATTCCGCAGCGTAATTCACCCGGTCATGGATATCAAAGGTAGCTATATCCAGGTTACGCACCCGGTTCCTATGAACATGCGACTTGTCCGCCAGTATAAGAGCAGCAGCTACCTGATTAACCGGATGCCCGCTGCCCTCATCATGGTTGCCAATAGCCGCACATATTATTGCTACTTCCCCTATATCCATACCCATACGGCGAAGTATTTCCTGAGCTATTAGGGCTCCGCTCTGACTATGTCCATTACGATTGATTACATTGCCCAGGTCATGCATATAACCTGCAATCCCTGCCAACTCGGCCATACGCTCATCGTAACCTAATTTAAGCATTATTTCTCTACTGAGACGACTCACCAGAGATAAATGCAAATACCCATGGTCGGTAAATCCCATTACCCCCAGATGCTCATTGCCCTTCTCAATAAAAGTCCGTACCAGGGGATTTTTCTTTACTGTTTCCAGTGTTATCATAAAACTTTAGTCCTCAACCTTGTAGGCGATAGCCTTTTTTAAAAACTCTATTTCGGTGTCATCGTTAACTTTTAACGTTACGGTATCATCTTTGATTTTTGCAACGACACCGTTAATTCCACCTATAGTTACTACTTTGTCTCCTTTCTTCAAATCTTCCAACAGGGTTTTGTGTCTCTTCTCTTCTTTTTTGCGGGGCATAATCAGAAAAACATAAAATATCAGTATAAATACCCCTAACCAGATCAGCATTGACATCCAGCTTTGAGCATCAGCGCCCATACATAATCACTCCTAAACTTTATTAATATTCTCTAAAAATAGGTAGATTCCTCCTGTTAAAACCTGTAGGTGTTTAAGAAATCATGGTAAAAGGTCGAAAACATCCCCAGGTTGATAGCACTCCTTATATTTTCCATCAAATTCACCAGAAAGTAAACATTATGATAGCTAAGAAGTCTATGTGCCAGTATTTCTTCCGCTTTTATAAGGTGTCGCAAATAGGCCCGGCTATAATTACGACATACATAGCAGTCACAAGAATTATCTATGGGGGAAAAGTCATCAGCATATGAAGCATTGCGTACGGTTATTTTTCCCTCTGCAGTATAGGCGGTTCCATGTCGGGCGAGGCGGGTGGGAAGTACACAATCAAACATATCCACCCCTCTTTTAACCCCTTCCAGTAAGTCTTCCGGTGTACCTACTCCCATCAGGTATCTGGGTTTATCCACCGGCAACAGGTCATGCATAAGCTCCAGTATCCTGTACATATCCTCTTTTGGTTCCCCGACACTAAGCCCCCCGATAGCATAGGCTGGAAAATCCAGTTTAAAAAGCTCTTCAGCACTGCGCTGCCTGAGGTCAGGAAAGATATTGCCCTGAACAATGGCAAATAAGGTCTGATCAGTTCGATGATGATTCTCCCGGCAACGCCTTGCCCATAATGAGGTTCGGACTACAGCCTGCTGTGCTTCCTCGTAACTGCAGGGATAAGGGGCACATTCATCAAAGCACATGGCAATATCGGCACCCAGATCCTGTTCTATCTGCATAACTTTTTCCGGGCTTAAAAAATGAACGGAACCATCTATATGAGAATTAAAATACACCCCCTCATCACTAATGCGCCTCAGTTTGGCCAAGCTAAAAACCTGAAAACCACCGCTATCAGTTAAAATATTTCTTTTCCAGTTCATGAAGCGGTGCAGCCCTCCGGCCTTTGCCACTAATTCTTCGCCTGGTCGCAGGTACAGGTGATAAGTATTGGATAGTACTATTTGTACCCCTATTTCGTATAGCTCTTCCGGAGTGAGGGTTTTAACTGTAGCCTGGGTTCCTACCGGCATAAAAACCGGGCTGTCGATAACCCCATGTCCAGTCGTTATCCGTCCCAAACGGGCTGAGCTATTGCTATCCTGTTTCAAAAGTTCAAAACGAAACATCATGTTCTCCTTATCCAGACAATTAGACGCGGAAGGACGCGGATTTCTATGGGAACTACGCGGATTTATTTTTAAGGTTAATAGGAAAATAGACACTGAATACACTGAAAGCTATGAAGGGCAACAAATTTTTATAAAAGTATAAATTAAAGACCCAATATCCCAGTCTCTATTTTCATCCGTGGTTGTGTGTCCCGCACTCATGGACGGTTAATTAAAAATAGACTTAATGATTATTTGAAACCGCGTAAATCCTTTTTAATAATCCGCGCGAGCGAAGCGAGCCCGCGTCTATTCAAGGTCTATTTCCTAGACTATCAACATCGCATCACCATAACTAAAAAAGCGGTAGTTATTTTCCACTGCATGCCTGTACGCGGTCATGGTATTATCATAACCTGCAAAAGCCGCTACCAGCATAATAAGTGACGATCCGGGAAGGTGGAAATTAGTTATTAACCGGTCTACTGCCTTTATTTCATAACCAGGATAGATAAACTTGTTGGTTTCACCTTCCCCGGCAGTAAAACCATGCTTAGTATTATAGACTGTTTCAAGAGTCCTTACCACTGTTGTTCCAACTGCAATTATCTTTTTATTCTTCTGGCGAGTCTGGTTAAGCAAGGCTGCCGTTTCTTCATTAACCCGGTAATACTCATAATGCATCTGGTGCTCTCGTATATCCTCACTGCTTACCGGTCGAAAAGTACCTAATCCCACATGAAGCAAAACATAACCCAGGTTGATACCCTTATCCTGAATACGCTGAAGCAATTCCTGGCTAAAATGCAGACCGGCAGTGGGTGCAGCAGCAGAACCTTTTTCCCGGGCGTAGATAGTCTGGTAATTTCGTTTATCAGATTTTTCCGCCGGACGATTAATATAAGGAGGCAGAGGCATTTGACCCATCTGGTCAATAAAAGCCATTTCGTCTGCACAGTTTTTAAACTCTATCAACCTGCCTCCGGCTAAATTCAGCTCAGCTATTATCTCAACTTCTACCCCGTTTTGTTCGTCCAACTTGACCCGGCTGCCCGGTTTTAATCGTTTGGCCGGTCGAACCAGGGCTTCCCATTGTTTACCCCGCTGGTTTAATAAAAGTATTTCAACCTTAGCCCCGCTACCTTTATAGCCGTAAAGCCGGGCTGGAATTACCCTGGTATCATTAAGTACCAGAGTATCCCCACTATCCAGATAATCAATAATATCTGAAAAAATATGATCCTTAATAATCCCAGTTTGCCGCTCTAAAACTAGTAGACGTGATTGATCCCGCGGCTCTATCGGATATTGGGCTATTAACTCAGGGGGCAGGTTAAACTGGTAGCTTTGTAAGTAATAAATACTGTTTTCCAAGGCCAAGGGGACGGTTCCACCGTCTTCCCTATCGGCCTTCGCTTCGCTTCGGGACGCTCGAACCGTCCCCTTGGCTTTCTGGTTTTCGTCCATATGTTAACGCCTGCCTATCAGGTTAATAATCAGGGTAAGGAGGAGGCTAATTACCAGGCAAGTAACAATAGGAAAGTAAAAACTGAAGTTTTCTCTTTTAATATAAAT
>JAAYCQ010000119.1 GCA_012729715.1 Syntrophomonadaceae bacterium | reverse complement strand
AGTAATTATGCATATTAACGCAGATTTAGTATGACCCGTAAAAGATTAAAATAGAAAGAAAAACGGTGTTTTTCTACGATAATTCAAAATTCAAAATTAAGAATTAAAAATTGTAACAGAGTTACCAGTCAGGTGTAAGGGGTGAGGCAACAGGATTAGACTAAAAGAAGCAAATAAAATGTTTTACCTGATGCTCTATATTGTATATCCGGTACAAAACAGAGCAATCCCTTTTACCCTGTAGAAAATATATTAACCACTAAAGATTATTAAAAAGGAAAGGTGAGAGATAGGATGGCAAAGGCAAAATACGAGAGGACCAAACCTCATCTTAACATCGGCACCATAGGTCACGTTGACCATGGCAAGACTACGCTGACAGCGGCAATAACCCTGACCTTATCCAAGGTAGGGGGAGCCATAGCTACTTCGTATGAACAGATTGACAAAGCGCCGGAAGAAAAAGAAAGAGGCATAACCATAAACACATCTCATGTGGAATACCAGACTGAAAACCGGCATTATGCTCATGTAGACTGCCCGGGTCATGCAGACTACATAAAGAACATGATTACCGGAGCAGCTCAGATGGACGGTTCCATACTGGTAGTATCATCCGCAGACGGACCCATGCCCCAGACCAGGGAGCATATCCTCCTGTCTCGACAGGTAGGGGTACACCATATAGTGGTGTTCATGAATAAAACCGATATGGTTGATGATGAGGAACTGTTGGAACTGGTAGACATGGAAATCAGAGAACTCTTAAATGAATACGAGTTTCCTGGAGATGATACCCCGATAATAATGGGATCAGCTCTCAAAGCCCTGGAATGCGGATGTGGCACCAGAGAATGCGAATGGTGTGGCAAGATATGGGAACTGATGGATGCAGTTGACAGCTATGTACCGCTACCGCAGAGAGCAACTGACAAGCCCTTCCTGATGCCTATAGAAGACGTATTTACCATAACCGGAAGAGGCACCGTAACTACCGGAAGAGTAGAAAGAGGACAGGTCAAAGTAGGCGATGAAGTAGCCATAGTAGGTATGCGGGATGAAATCAGAAAGACCGTATGTACCGGAGTAGAAATGTTTAGAAAGCTCCTTGACTATGCTGAAGCTGGAGACAATATCGGAACCCTGCTAAGAGGCGTAGACCGCAAAGAAGTAGAGCGGGGCATGGTTTTAGCCAAACCGGGAAGCATTCAGCCCTTGACCAAATTTAATGCTGAAGTGTACGTATTGACCAAAGAAGAAGGTGGCAGACATACTCCGTTCTTTGGCGGGTATCGCCCCCAATTCTACTTTAGAACTACTGACGTAACCGGAATTATCCAACTTCCGGAAGGGGTAGAAATGGTAATGCCAGGAGATAATGTGCAGATGGCCATTGATTTAATAACCCCAATAGCCATTGAAGAAGGACTGCGTTTTGCTATTCGTGAAGGTGGAAGAACCGTAGGTTCTGGTGTAGTTACCAGCCTCAGAGAATAATTGCTATTCTAAACCGGGAGGGAGGATGCTCTTCCCTTCCCGGGGTTGTTCTTAACCGGAAGTAGTTTTCGGTAAATGTTCTTTATAAAACAACAGGTTTTTAAAATCTGTAAATATTTTTATACACCCGGTAGCGTGTAACAATTAAAGCCGATTTAAGGAGGTTTAACTGCGTGAGTGGCCAGCAAAAGGTTAGAATTAGACTCAAAGCATTTGATCACAAACTATTAGATCAATCCTCACAAAAAATAGTTGAAACGGCCAGGAAAAATGGGGCCAGTGTTTCTGGACCTATTCCTTTGCCGACGGAGAAAAATATATTTACCATTTTAAGATCTCCTCATGTTAACAAAGATGCCAGAGAGCAATTTGAAATGAGAACCCATAAACGACTGATAGACATACTGGATCCTAACCCCAAAACCATCGATGCTCTGATGCACCTGGACTTACCTTCAGGGGTTGACATAGAGATCAAATTATAGGTGTGAGGACCGGTGCTAAAAGACCAGGGGGCCTTAAGGTCTTGAAGCAGCAAAATGTCCGGCTAATTAATTATAAGTGAAGTTGGATGCCCACTTCCAACCAATCACTAAGAGAAATCACAACTAGGAGGTATTTCAGGTGGCTGCTGATATTAATAAAGCAATCATGGGTAGAAAGATAGGTATGACCCAAATATTTGACGAAAACGATAAGGCCGTACCGGTAACCATTATTGAAGCCGGACCATGTACGGTTTTACAGAAAAAAAACAGTGAAACAGATGGTTATAGCGCTATCCAGGTAGGCTTTTACAACCTGAAAGAAAAACAGGTAAACAAGCCGGCCAGGGGACATT
>JAAYCQ010000118.1 GCA_012729715.1 Syntrophomonadaceae bacterium | reverse complement strand
TGGTACAAAACCGCCCAGAACAAGAAAGTAAAGGTCAAGGTAGATATGCCCTGGGGTATATGCGGAATCCGCGGCAGCTTCTGGAGCAACGTAGTAAGTGCAACCGAAAACAGCACCAGCCTCTTAAACGGTGAAGCCGAAGTCAGCGCCGCCAACAAGAGCCAGCCCCTGGCACCAGGGCAGAGCACCATCATAACCGGTGCCGGTCAAGCCCCGACCCCGGCAACTGCCATGAGTCCTGATGAACAAAAAGCCTGGGAGCAGGAGAAGACCTGGGTTGACCAGAAGCAGGTGCAGATTAACCAGAACCAGGAGCTTATCCCGATTGCGCCGGCGATGACTGAGGCACCGAAAATCTCAGAGGAGGTACCAAAGGCTACCATGGCAGCATCATTTGAATATGCAATATGGTATAACGGTTGCCAACTGAGAGATGATTTGGACTCCATTCAAATTGAAGTGGTTAAGGGGCCCCAAAACGGTAGATTCGATATAACCAAACTGGTTTACAAGGATGATAAAGGTAATAAATTTACCTTCAAAAGTAAGTATACATTTGTTTCTCCGGAGTCTTGGAATGCAGATATAGGCACATGTGGCTATTTGAGTGATCATCAATTAATCTTAATAATGCTTACCCGTGAAGATAGTCAGGCCATTCGCAAAAATTTAACAAAGACAGATGGAGAACTAATTGATGGAACATTGGATGCTGAAGCTGGTTGGTTGGTTGATATGGATACCGGCAAGGTCGCACCTGCTACTCTCGACAAATCGCTAAGAGCTGAATACGCAGGAGGATGTGGCGGCATGTAATAAAAATTTGTGGTTAAGACAAGAGGGAAAGATATCGGGGTGTCAAGGGGTTTGGTTCCCTTGACACCCTTTAACTAATAGGATTTTAAAATAAGGGATTTACCTGTACTCAAAAAAAGTCAAAAGAGACATTTGTACTTTCCAGAAAGTAAATAACCGAGATCAAGGAGGTGGAAAAAGGGTAATAACGGTATATTGGGGTGGTATTATCTTAATACCATAACAATCGAAAGAAGGGGTTTTTACGTTAAGGAAAAGAAGAAACCTAATGATTTACACAGTATTGGCATTTTTTATAATGAGTTTCATGGGTACGGTACCGGTTACTGCTCCGGCATTAGGGGAGAATACCCGGACCCTGATAATGTTCAATATTTAGCAAGATATTCAGATGGCGATAATATCTCAGGACGCTCAATATCAACAGCAGCAAAGTCCTTATCGCCTGTAATTAGTATATCAATATCTTCAATTATGGCAGTGTGCAGGATAATATAATCATTATCATCTCTAATTTCGAAAAGCTTTTCACCTTCAATTTCTTTAGGTGAATACACCAATTCAAAAGATAATCTGGATAAAAATTTATCCATAGTACTTTTATGTTTGGGGAATTTACGTTCCACTACAGTATTTATTTCATCAATGACATAGGAGCATAGCACCAGAGTATCTTGTTCTACAACTTTTTCAATCACTCTGGTTAGATGCTCGCCTCTAAAAACAAGAGCGGAAATCAGTACATTCGTATCAAGCATTATCCGCATTTTTTTCTTCCTGTATTTCTCTTCTTATTTGTTTAACCATATCGACAACATCCTGTTCAGTATTAAGACCGAGACGCTCAGCCTCACCCCTAAAAGCATCTTGAGCTTCCGTAAGAGCCACCCTGGTAGAATTTTCAATAACTATTTTTCCATCTTGTTCTATAAAAACGACTTTATCACCGTCCTTAAGATTAAGCTTGCGGCGAATTTGTATGGGAATAGTTATTTGTCCTTTCGAAGTTATCTTGGCAAGTTCCATATTTTTGGCCCCCTCCATGGAATCATTGTATTCCTTACCTATTAATATTATATGCATGCAAGGCGATAATATCAATAATGTATAGTATGATAGATAATCGCCTCCGGCAAAAATAAGCAAAACCAAAAGAACGGTAGATTTCAACCCCGTATTCGGGATCTTGCACCATCTAATCGGGTGTTAACGTTATGATTGTTTAGGTGATGTAAAATTAATGATATATTTGGGATAGAGCGAATTATTGGGTGTCAGGGGGACGGTTCGAGGTTGCTGAAAAAGTGCCCTTTTGCTTGTCATTCTGAGCGATAGCGAAGAATCTTGTTGGCGGAAGCTCCAGTATTGCGTGTTTCCACAAGAGAACCTTCGTTGCCCTCAGTTTCTCAAGAGAACATTGGTAGACTTTTTCAGTAGTCTCGGACGGTTCTCTTGGCACCCTTAAAACAAGCGATTTACCTGTACTAGGAAGAGGAAGCAAGTTAAAGAGACACTTATACTATCCAGAAAGTAAATAACCGACCAAGGAGGTGGAAAAAGGGTATTAATGGTAACAACGGTATATTGGGGTGGTATTATCTTAATATCATAACAATCGAAAGAAGGGGTTTTTACGTTAAGGAAAAGAAGAAACCTAATGGTTTACATAGTATTAGCATTTTTTATACTGAGTTTCATGGGTACGGTACCGGTTACTGCTCCGGCATTAGGGGAGAATACCCAGACCCCGATTTTTAAAGATGTAACCGCCGACAACCCCAATGCTGTCTACATCAAATACATAGTAGCCCGGGGCCTTATAACCGGCTTTCCCGATGGCAGCTACCACCCGGCCGAAGCCCTGACCCGGGCTCAGGCTGCAGCCCTGTTAGCCAAAATAGCAGGGCTAGATACTAAAGCAACTGGTAACAGTGGTTTTAAAGATGTACCAGCTACTTACTGGGCTGCCGGAAGTATAGCCGCAGCATCCAAAGCAGGATATATCAAAGGCATGGGCAATGGCCAATTTCAACCTAATAAAAAACTAACCCGCGCTCAGGGTATCAGCCTATTCCTGAGCCTATCCAAACAAGCCGACCCCGGAGCAGCCCTCCCCGCTTTAAGCGATATAAACAGCCAACATTGGGCCGCCCGTCCGGTAGCAATAGCCCTGGATGCAGGCATGATAGGCCTTAGCAGTGATAAAAAGAAATTCTATCCCGATGCCGAATTCAGTCGGGGAGATCTGGCCCGGATGCTTGCCCTGCTATTAACCAATGATCCCGACTTAAGCCGCAGCAACCTGAGTGCTAACCTGGTAGTCAAAAAAGGAGGAGTATCCCTGCAGACTACCGGTAAAACAG
>JAAYCQ010000117.1 GCA_012729715.1 Syntrophomonadaceae bacterium | reverse complement strand
GGCCATCTCTCCACAGTTATTATTAATTTTTAATGGCGGAGGAGGTGGGATTCGAACCCACGGAACCCGCAAAGGTTCAACGGTTTTCAAGACCGCCTCCTTCAACCGCTCGGACACCCCTCCACACTGAAGGATGCATGAATCTCGTCAATGCAAATGAAAGTATAGCACAGGCTTTTGTCGTTGTCAATAAGGCTTGAGCCCCTGTAGTTTACTGCTTACCCTGCCTTTTTATTACTTCTAAACCACCCATATAAGGTCTTAATACTTCTGGAACTGCTACGGACCCGTCCTCTTGCTGGTAATTTTCTAGTATGGCAGCAACGGTTCGGCCAATGGCTACCCCGGAGCCATTCAGGGTATGCACATACTGCAGTTTGTCTTTAGGTGCAGGCCGGTAACGGATATTAGCCCGCCGGGCCTGGAAGTCCTCACAGTTGGAACAGGAAGATATTTCTTTATAGTCATTGTAACCCGGCATCCACACTTCCAGGTCATAGGTTTTGGCTGAAGAAAAGCCCATATCTCCGGTGGAGAGCAACATTGCCCGATAAGGTAAACCCAATAATTGCAATACTTTTTCGGCATTGGCAGTTAGTTTTTCCAGTTCCTCATAAGAGCTCTCCGGGGTTACTATCTTGACCAGTTCTACTTTGTTAAACTGGTGCTGGCGAATGATGCCCCGGGTATCCCGCCCGTGCGATCCGGCTTCGGCGCGGAAACAAGGAGTATAAGCGGTAACGTATTGGGGCAAATCTTTGGCCTCCAGAATTTCCTCCCGGTAAAGGTTAGTCAATGGTACTTCAGCAGTAGGAATTAAATACATTTCCCGCCCCTGGACTTTAAACATATCTTCGGCAAATTTGGGTAGTTGACCAGTACCCATCATACAGTCGGCGCTTACCATGAAGGGGGGCAATATTTCCTGATAGCCATGTTCCGAGGTATGGATATCCAGGTAGAAGTTTATAACTGCCCTTTCCAGACGGGCACCCATACCTTTATAAACGGTAAACCGGGCCCCGGATAGTTTAGCCGCCCGTTCAAAATCCAGTATATCCAGATTAGGTCCAATATCCCAATGGGCCTGGGGTTCAAAATCGAACTGCCTGGGTTCGCCCCAGCGCCGTACCTCCACATTGGCGCTTTCGTCCGGCCCTACCGGTACTGATTCATGAGGAATATTAGGCAGGTTAAGGAGTATTTTATCTATTTCCTCCTCTACTGCCTTAAGGCTCTCGTCCAGTACTTTTATTTCCTGACCGGCCTGGCGCACTTTCTCCATTAACTCTGCCGGGTCCTGCCCCTGCTTTTTCATTTTTCCTACCTGCTGGGAAGAAGTATTACGGAAGTTTTTTAATTCTTCCACCTGTCCCAATATAGCCCGGCGTTTTTCATCCAGCAACAGGAATTGGTCCAGCACTCCGCTTAGTCCGCGTTTTTCTAGTTGTTTTGCCACTTCCTCTGGATTGGCCCTTATTTTACGAGCATCCAGCATATTAACACCTTCTTTACTTCTCAAATACTTATTGAAATAGGCCCTTTAATAGACGCGGATAACGCGGAACAATAAGGATTCCCGCGGATTTTTTAACGGATTTTTAATAAGTATTTTTCTGCATATGCCCCCGACTGTGGAGATCTATTCGTTTTTGTAGGGTTGTCTACCCGGCCAACCACTGACTCCCAAAGGGTTAATCCCATTGCATATAAAGCTACCTATTGGGGGCTAACACATGAGTTCGTCCCTACAATACCTCCAGCCTCGATTTCAAAATCCGTATTAATCCGTGCGAGCGAAGTGAGTCCGCGTCCATTCCCGTCTGTTTTTGCGCTAAAATTCCAGCAAGCGGGGGCGCTCTTTTATTCCATCCAGGTCTTTAAGTTTCTCCAGTACATTATCACTTATATGGTTATCCACATTGATTAACATAATAGCAATCTCACCCCTGGTCTTACGGGCTACTTTCATGGAGGCAATATTTACATTTTCATCGCCCAGAGCGGTAGCAAAAGGTCCGATAACCCGGGGACGATCATGGTTTTCCACCATTATTACATAGCCTTCCAGTACGGTTTCGGTTTCATAACCGTTGATTTCTACCAGCAGGGGATCGTGGCCTCGGGATACGGTGCCGGATATTTCCAGCTGGTGGTTATGGTTAAATACTTTGGCCGTAATGATGTTTTTATAGCGCTTGGAACTCTGATCTTCTTTTTTCTCATAAACCTGGATACCCCGGTCTTCAGCTACCAGTCGGGCGTTTACATAGTTGACTTTCGAGTCCATAACTGGTTTGAAAAGGCCTTTTAAGAATCCCACGGTTAATATTTCGGTTTCGTTCATGCTGATAGGGCCGCTGTAAGTTAACTCTACTCGGCTTACCGCTGACTTTTCCAGTTGATAATAGAAACTGCCCATTTTTTCAGCCAACAGGATATAGGGGCGCAGGTAGTCCAATTCCTCACTCATCATGCTAGGCAGGTTAACCATGTTGGGGACTATATCACCCTTAAGGGCCTTCATTACCTGCTCAGCTATATTCTCACCCACCCGTTTCTGAGCCTCAAAGGTATCGGCTCCCAGATGCGGGGTACATACCACATTGTTGAATTTAAACAAGGGATTGTCAGTAGCCGGTTCTTTTTCAAAAACGTCCAGCCCGGCACTGGCAACTTTGCCTGATTCCAGAGCCTTTAACAATGCTGCTTCCTTTATTATTCCGCCGCGGGCACAGTTAACTACTCTTACTCCATCCTTGGCCAGGGCAAACATTTCTTCATTTATCATGTGCATAGTTTCTTCATTACGGGGAGTGTGAACCGTTATAATATCGGATTCCTTCACCAACTCTTCCAGGGTGGTTTTCTTTTCCGCCCCGAAGCGTTCAAAGCGCTCATCTGCAATATAAGGGTCATAGGCGATTACTTTCATGTTAAAGGATTTCAGCCGGGTAGCTACCATGGAACCAATTCGACCTAAACCAACTACACCTACAGTCTTGCCGTAAAGCTCCATCCCCCGGAAAGGTTTGCGATCCCAGATGCCTCCTTTGACCACATTATTAGCCCAGGCAGTGTTTCGTACCGAGGAGAGCAACAGGCTGATGGTTTGCTCTGCTGCTGAAATAGTATTGCTGTCTGGAGTATTGGCTACAATGACTCCGTAACGGGTGCAGACCTCAACATCAATGTTGTCGATACCGTTTCCCGCCCGGCCTACGACTTTCAGGCGAGTTCCCCGGCTAATCAGTTCCTCATCCACTTTGGTAACACTGCGGACAATCAAGGCATCGTATTGTTCTATGATATTTAGCAGTTCATCCCGGGAAATACCATCCCGGTAATCTACCTCCAGCGCGGTTTTTAATAGTGCTATCCCTTCATCGGCTATCCTTTCGGTAACAATAACCCGCTTTTTTCCCATTTTCCATTCCCCTTTCTATGCTTTTTGGTGGGTTTGTAATAATATTTCCCGGGCTTTTCTAATCCCGGTGCCACTCTTTATATTAAAACCTTGCTTTATCAGAATAATCTCCAAAGCTGCCAAAACAGACAGTAAGTCAAGTTCTCTTACATAGCCCAGATGCCCTATACGGAAAATAATATCATCCAGGCGCTGCTGGCCCCCGGCCATTACTATATTAAATTCTTCTTTCATCGCCTGGCGTATGCGATTAGCCCCCAGCTCAGGTGGGGCAATAACCGAGGTCAGGGCTGGAGAGGCGTTTTCATCTGCTGCCAATAAGTTTAGCCCCATTTCTTTTACCGCTTCCCGTACCATATAACGACAGCGGGCATGTCGGCTAATTATATTTTCCAGGCCCTCTTCCTGCATTATGTGCAGGGCCTCCTGTAATCCGTAATACAGCGAAACTGGTGGTGTAAAAGGAGTTTGCCCCTTTTTAAGGTAATCAAGTCCCTTGCCTATGTCCCAGTAGAATTTGTGATTTTGGTTTTGCTCAAAAACCTGCCAGGCTCTATCATTAAATGCTAAAAAGGCAAGTCCTGGAGGAATCATAAATGCTTTCTGGGAACCACTCACCACTACGTCCAAATTCCATTTATCCATATATAAATCCGCTGCTGCCAGGCTGCTGACGGCATCAACCATGAAAAGGGCGGGATGATCCCCGACGGCCTGGCGAATACTCTTAATATCATTGCATACACCGGTGGAAGTCTCGTTATGGGTAATTAGTATAGCTTTTATTTCATGATTAACGTCGGTCGTAATCTTTTCTTTAATTATTTCTGGATCAGCCGCCTGTCCCCAGGGAAAATCAATTTTTTCCACCCGGGCTCCAAACTCATCCGCTATCGAGGCAAAACGGTCGCCAAACACGCCGATGGAGACGGCCAATACCCGGTCTCCCGGGGATATGAAGTTTACCACCGCCGCTTCCAATCCTCCGGTTCCTGAAGCTGGATAAATTAGTACATTATGCGAGGTACGATAAATTTGTTTAACCCCTTCAATTACTTCACTCAGTATTTGTTTAAACTCGGGTCCCCGGTGATTTATAACCGGTTTGGACATTGCCCGTACTACTCTTTCCGGTACGGGGGTGGGGCCGGGAAGCAGCAAAAACTGTTCGCCCACTATCATCTGCTTAGTAACCCTCCTTAAAATAAAACTTAAACTATAATAAAAAAACCCCTCGCCCATTAAGGGACGAGAGGTTATTTCCCGCGTTGCCACCCTACTTGATGTTATGATAACACCCAGCTTAAAGGTTATATCGGTACCACCGGTACTGCTTTCACAGCCTGCATCC
>JAAYCQ010000116.1 GCA_012729715.1 Syntrophomonadaceae bacterium | reverse complement strand
TGCTGAGGTGGTCTCTGCTGAGACGGCCTTTGCTGAGGCGGTCGCGGCTGAGACGGCCTTTGCTGAGGCGGTCGCGGCTGTGATGGTGCAGGAGGCCTTTTTACGGTTTCGGAGCGTTTTTCCCCCGGTGATTCCTGTTTTTGCTGTTTTTCAATATCTGGTCGTTCGTTTCTTTTAAAGCGTCCCTGATCACCCGCAGCTGAATCTAAAGCTTTATTTCCCGGTTGCATAGTTCTATCCGGTAATTGCCTATCCTGTCGTGTTTTGTCTGACGGACGTCTATCCTGTTCTGTTCTACCCGAAGGCCGCCTATCATCCCTTTGAGATTTTACAGCGGGTTTTTCAGGTATTCTTCCACCACCTGCTACTGGACGTTCAGTCCTGGCAGGTTCATCCTTAATCGGTCGATCTGTTTTTGAAGCGGGCTGTGGTTGTTGCCGGTTTTTTACCCCGGTTTCCGGTTTTTTGCTTTTGGGAACACTGATACTATCCCTTTTTGCAACTTTTTGTCCTTTATCGGCTAACTTTTCTCCTAATTGTTTCTTAACCCAATTAGCCTGAGAATCCTCCAAAGTGCTCATATGATTCTTAACATCTAAACCCATACTTAGCAATGCATCAACCATATCCTTACTGGACATCCCCAGATCTTTAGCTATCTCGTGTACTCTTACTTTGGCCATTCAACCACCCCCGTACTATTTAACTCTTCTCCCCTCGACTGTAACAGTTCAATAATAGAATTCGCCATTCCCGGATCATTTATGGTAACGGCAACCCGGTAAGCTTTTCCTGCCGAGGTGCCGAGTTCAAATTTGTTCCCCAGAGTTACCCAGGGTATTTTTTGTTTCTTGCATACGGTAACCAATGATTCCCGGGTATTTTCGGAAATATCATAGCTCATAATTAGCAGATAAGCCCGCTGTCTAATCAAACTGGATCTTGCTGCCATGGTTCCCGACGATATCTTCCCAGCCTTCTGGGCAAAACCTATCATACTAAAAATCTTTTGCAAATAATCACACACCTATTAGAATTAAAAATTTTGCATACTTAACGTTATTTTAGGAGTTTCATCCTGAGGGCAAAACTGAAGGATCTTAAAGATTCTTCGCTGACGCTCAGAATGACATTCTAAAATTATCCTTATATTTGGCTTTTTAGTTTTTCTATAACTTCATCAGGAATATCATGTTCCAGAGCCTTTTGTAGGTGTTTACCCTTTATAGCTTGTTGCAAGCAATCAAGCTGGGGACAGATATAAGCACCACGGCCCGATTTTTTACCGCTTTGGTCAATTTCAATGCTGCCTTCTGGAGAACGCACTATCCTGATTAGTTCTTTTTTGTTTTTCATTTCTCTGCATCCCACACACATACGCAGGGGGATTTTACGAGTCCTGGCCATCTATGTCGGCCTCCTCCATAAACTGGCTTTCATTTTTAATATCTACTTTCCAACCGGTAAGTTTAGCTGCTAAACGAGCATTTTGTCCTTCTTTACCGATAGCCAGGGAAAGCTGGTAATCGGGGACCACAACAGTAGCCATTTTAGCTTCCTCATTAACATACACTGCCAGCACTTTGGCCGGGCTCAGAGCGTTGGCAATATATTTTTCCGGATCCTTATCGTATTTAATAATATCAATTTTTTCTCCATCCAGTTCAGAAACTATATTCTGAACCCTTAGTCCCCTTGGTCCCACACAAGCTCCAACCGAATCTACTCTTTCATCCAATGAATGTACAGAAATCTTAGAACGGGAGCCTGCCTCCCGGGCAATAGATTTAATTTCTACCACACCATCATAAATCTCTGGTACTTCTAATTCAAATAGCCGCCGCAAGAAATAGGAGTTAGTTCTGGAAACAAATATATTAGGCCCCTTGGAAGTATTTTTAACTTCGTAAATATAAGCTTTTATTCTCTGCCCTATGTCATACCTTTCTCCATTAATCTGGTCTGAAGGGAGCATAATGCCTTCGGTTCTGCCCAATGTAATATAAACCGTCCGTGCCTCAATACGTTGAATAGTACCGGTAACGATTTCTCCCTCTCGTTCCAGGAACTCCTCATATATCATACTTCTTTCTGCTTCCCGCAGCTTCTGTATAACCACCTGTTTGGCAGTCTGTGCAGCTATACGTCCAAAATCAGTTGGAGTTGCTTCTACATATACCATATCCTCGGTTTTGCAATCGGGATAAAGCTCCCTGGCTTCAGGCATTTCTATCTCCAGGCGGGAGTCCTGTACTTTATCAACCACTTTTTTCTGAGAAAAGACTCTTACCTCGCCGCTTAAATCATTAAATTCCACACTTACGTTCTGGGTGGTACCAAAATTTTTCTTATAAGCAGTATTTAGCGCTGCTTTTATGGCTTCAATAAGAGCAACTTTGGGAATACCCCGTTCTTTTTCTATTTCGTGCAATGCCTGTATCAATTCATTAGACATTGTTTTTCCTCCTTAATAATCCGGATGTAGTCTTACCGTAGAAAGCGATTCTCGGGGAAGGTCCAGGATATTTTCATCTACTTTTACCAGGATGTATTTGTCATTTACCCCCGAAAGAACTCCAGTTATTTTATTAGCCCCATCGTATTCTTTGAGCATTTTAATTTTTACCATATATCCCTGAAAACGCAGGAAATCTTTATCGTTTTTTAAAGGACGATCCAAACCAGGTGAAGAGACTTCGAGATGATCGTAATAAAAATCGCCTTCATCTACCAGAGGTTTAATCATACGGGTTACCTGAGTACAAAGGTCTAAGTCAACTCCTGCTTCACAATCTATAAAGATTCGAAGCATTTGTTCCCGGTTTTCTTTACGATACTCAAGTGCAACCAGCTCTATATTATGCTGCTCCAGTTCCCTCATAATCAAGTTTTCGAGGTCCTGTACCTTCCCCAGTAAAATCACCCCCGGTAGTTTTTTAGTAATTAACGCTATATTACAATAGAAAAAGTGGGCAGAAACCCACTTGTGATAACAGATATTAGTAAGCTTAGTATCAGTATAACATAATGCTGCTAATTTATACAAGTAAGAGAAAACGCAACCTTATGCAAAAAGATTTATCTGGCTGCTTTCAGGAAGACCATGAAAACAATTATGCTGCTTGAGTACTTCCATAGCAGTCTTATTCAGGCGGGTTCGCTGCTGAAAATCTTCAACTGATATAAAACTTCCCCCGGCTCGGGCCTCCACAATATTTTGAGCAGCAGCAGAGCCTACATTGGGTAAAGCCGAGAAGGGAAATAGTAAACCCTCTTTATAAACAGTAAAGCGATGGGCCTCAGAACCATAAATGTCAACCGGATAAAACTTGAACCCCCGTGCATTCATTTCCAGTGCCAGTTCCAGCACCGGCAGCAACTTTTTTTCTTTCTGGGGAGCTTTAAATCCCATTCGGTTAATCTCTTGTATCCTGCGAGCAATACTATCAATACCTCCGAGCATCGTTTCAGCTTCGAAGTCTTCAGCCCGGATACTGAAAAAACTGGCGTAAAACTCACGGGGATAATAAACTTTAAAATAAGCAATACGAAAAGCCATCATGACATAAGCTACTGCATGAGCCTTGGGAAACATGTATTTAATCTTTTGACAGGATTCTATGTACCAGGGTGGTACCTGATACTCCTGCATCATATTCACCTGCCCATCCTTTAGTCCCTTCCCTTTGCGGACATTTTCCATGATTTGAAATGCCCTGTTCTTTTCAATCCCTTGTTGAATTAAATAAATCATAATATCATCCCGAGTACAAATAACCTCATTAAGGCTGGCTATTTCACCCTCAATCAGAGTCTGAGCATTATTAAGCCAGACATCGGTACCATGAGAAAGTCCGCTTATTCTTACCAGTTCAGAAAAGGTTGTGGGCCGGGTAGCCTCCAACATTTGACGAACAAAGCGGGTACCAAATTCCGGAATCCCATAAGTCCCTACACTGGTACCAATATCATCTTCTGTAACTCCCAGGGGCTCTACGGAAGAAAAAATAGCCATGGTTTGCTTATCGTCCAGAGGGATACCAGCTGCTTTTACACCGGTAAGATCCTCCAATTGTTTTATAACGGTGGGATCATCATGACCAAGTATATCTAATTTAACTAACTGTTCCCCAATAGCATGATATTCAAAATGGGTAGTTATTACCCCAGATTCCTTGTTATCGGCCGGGTGCTGCAAAGGGGTAAATTCGAGTATATCATGATCCTGTGGGATTACAATAAGCCCTCCAGGATGCTGCCCGGTAGTTCTCCTTACGCCGGTAATACCTTTAACCAGACGATCTACCTCCGAGTTCTTTATAATAACCTGTTTTTCCTCGGCATATTTTTTTACAAATCCATAAGCAGTTCGTTCGGCAATAGTAGAAATGGTACCTGCCCTGTATACATTTTCACTACCAAATAATTCTTCTACGTATTGATGGGCCTTACTTTGATAATCTCCGGAAAAGTTTAAATCAATATCTGGTACTTTATCGCCTTCAAAGCCCAGGAAGGTCTCAAAAGGTATATCAAATCCGTCATTACGTATACTGTTACCACACAATGGACAATCTTGCGGTTCTAAGTCAACACCACAACCGACTACGGGATCTGGAACAATTTCGCAATAGCAACAAGAGGGACAAAGGCGATGCGGAGGTAGTGGATTAACCTCAGTTATTCCAGTCAGATAAGCAACCATGGAAGAGCCCACTGATCCTCTGGAACCTACCAAATAACCGTCCTGGTTGGATTTCTTAACTAGTTTATGGGCAATAAGATAAAGCACACTAAATCCATGCCGGGTAATGGAATCCAGCTCTCGTTCAATCCTGGCTTTTATTTCTTCCGGTATCTTATCACCATAAAGTTTATAAGCGCCTTCCCAGGTTAGTTTTATTATATCTTCTTCAGCCGATTCGATTTTAGGGGGATAGAAACCATCTGGAACTGGTTGAATAACTCCTACCATTTCGTTAATTAAACTGGGATTATCTATAACTACCGCCTGGGCTTCTTCTTTTCCCAGGTAAGAAAATTCCTCCAACATTTCGGCAGTAGTTTTAAAATACAGAGGGGCTTGGGCTTCAGAGTCTTCATAACCCTGACCGGATTGAATAATTCTGCGAAATACCTCATCCTGAGGATCTAAAAAATGTATATCTCCAGTAGCTACAACCGGCTTGTTAAGCCGTTTCCCCAGCTCAACAATACAGCGGTTTAGTTGCTGCAGGTGTTCCTGATCCTTGACCCGACCTTCGCGAATAAGAAAATCATTATTAGCCAGGGGTTGTATTTCCAAATAGTCATAGAATGCTGCTATTTTTTCCAGATTCTCTTCAGCGCTACCATCAAGCAAAGCCCGGTATAGTTCCCCGGCTTCGCAGGCTGAACCCAACAGGATACCTTCCCGGTGCTCCTCCAATTCCTGACGTGGAATACGGGGCTGGCGGTAGAAATGATTCATATAGGATATGCTAACCAGATGGTACAAGTTTCTTAAACCAGTCTGATTACAAGCTAATAAAACAATATGGTAGGGAGTATCCTTTTTATCATCCTCTACCAGGTATCCTTCCACTCCATAAATTATCTTGATTTTATGTTCCCGGGATGCCTGGTAGGCCTCGGGAAAAGCCTGAGTACAGCCGTGATCAGTTATGGTAATAGCAGGATGCTGCCACTCGGCCGCTCTTTTAATCAAAGCTGATACATTACACAAACCATCCATAGCGCTCATTTTAGTATGGGCATGTAATTCAATCCGTTTCTGAGCGGCATCATCTTTTCTAACCTTTTTCTGGGTGGGAAGATAAGACTCCACAAATAACACCAGTTCACGGGCAATATCATCATAACGCAGGTTGCCGGTGGCTTTAATCCACTGTCCTTCTTCTATCCGGTCCTCATTCAGGGTGTCCAGAAATGTTTTAAGTATAAGGGAATCGCTGTAGTCAGTGAGATAATAGCTAATAACATATCTATTACCCCGGATAGTGCTTATTTCTTTCTTCCATACCTCACCTTCTACCACTACCGTTTTAAGGCCTTCCTCTAAATCGGATAATTTTATAGGTTCCTGCCGCTCCAGTAATTCCCGTTTCCGTTTATCTTTTTTTCCGGTCTGTTTTGAAACCCGACCATAATCTTTTATTTCCAAAACTTCTGCTTTATGTTCAGCATTAATAGTTTCACTTGGAATCTCGGGCTCATTACCGGTACCAAGCACTCTAACCAGTACCCGTAAGCTATATTCTTCCTGAAACCAGTTGGCCAACTGATCACAGATTTGTTTTTCTATTATATAGTCATATACTTCTTCATCCATAGTTAAGAGGTCTAATCGTTCACCGGCACAGTTCCATTCTACCCGGTCTAAAAAGTTACTCTCAGCAAAAAATAAGGAGGATAATTCCTCCCTTTTGCTGTTAATAATTTCATTTATCCGGCGAGAAGGCTCTGATAATAAAGGAATTATTTCCAGATGCTCCAGGTAAGATATATGCTCTAATACTTCTTTTGTTGTATGGCGAACCATTTCGGCGGGTAAGGTATCATTAACCTGAACATATATTAACC
>JAAYCQ010000115.1 GCA_012729715.1 Syntrophomonadaceae bacterium | reverse complement strand
GTTATAGGTGGTAGGACCACAGGCATATATTTTTACCTTTTGCGGCTCAAGCGTTACCAGCTCTTCTTTTCTGCCACTCAGGGTGTTGTACACTCGCATAATTGGGCACCTCTTTCTCATAAGATTGCAGCCTTTTTTCCAAATCATCAATCCGGGCTTGCATAGCTACCAGGGTATCAGCTATCGGGTCAGGTAAAAGGTGATGTTCCAAATCAACTTCTATTTTACCATCGGTTACCCGGGCTCCGTTACGAACTACTATCCTTCCCGGCACTCCTACTACGGTGCAGGAAGCAGGAACACTTTTTAAAACTACTGAACCGCCGCCAATTTTAACGTTATCGCCTATGGTTATGGCTCCCAAAACCTTGGCTCCGGCACTTATAACCACATTATTCCCAATAGTAGGGTGGCGTTTGCCTTTTTGTTTGCCGGTTCCACCCAGGGTAACCCCCTGGTACATAGTAACATTATCTCCTATTTCTGTAGTTTCTCCAATAACTATCCCGGTGCCATGGTCGATAAATACACCATTGCCAATTTTAGCCCCGGGGTGAATTTCAATACCGGTAAGCCAGCGGCTAATATGGGATATGAAACGAGCTAGAAAATAACATTTCTTGCGAAAGAAAAAATGGGCTATGCGATGATTAATAATAGCATGAAATCCAGGGTAACAGAAAATTACCTCCCATATGCTGCGGGCAGCCGGGTCTCTTTCAAATACTACTTGAATCTCCGCTTTAAGTCTGCTAAACATAATTTACCCTCCTAGTGTTTTAGTAAGATAATAGACTTTTAATAGACGCGGATAACGCGGATTTATAAGGATCTACGCGGATAATTATTTTAGAAAAAGGAATCTGCGTAAATCATAATGAATCTTAAGTAAATCTGCGTCAAAAATATTCTTACCACTATTTTCATGTGTGGTTTGGTACGGAATTATTGAAATATCGGAATTAATAAAAAAGGGCTTTCGTCTCCTTAAGAGGCGAAAGACCATATTTCCGCGGTTCCACTCTTGTTGAGTCCCTACCCTGGGCAGGTACTCCACTTAAATACTTTAACGGTATTACCGGGTATGCCTACAAAAATTTCAACATACCTGCTCCCGGGTGCAATTTCGAAACAGCTTCATACTGTAAAGAGGCTCTCAGCCGGTGACCTCTTTTCTCTGGCAGCGACCGCAGTTCTACTTATCCCATTCATAGCATTTATTTATGGAATTAATAAAATTATATGCAGCCGGGTTACCAAAGTCAACCCGGAGATTAATATAAAAATAGATACTGATGTTCCTTTTCAGACTGTTTCACGTGAAACAAGTGTTTAAAATTGTGTTAAAAGGACCGCGTGTACCCTTTAGGGTATCCCCTTAACACGTTTTCAGGCTTTCCTGGATGCGGCGCAGGGTTTCTTCTCGACCCCAGATAAAAATTAGGTACGGCAGGTCGGGGCCGTGGGATTTGCCAGTTAAAGCACAGCGTAAAGGCATAAAGACGTTCTTAGGTTTTAGTTTCAAGCTTTTGGTCAGGGTTTTGATAAAGTCCTTAATCTCTGCCGTTTCTTGAAAATCAGGCAACCCGGTGATAAAAGCCTCTAAAACCGGTTTTACCCCATCAGCTTGCAGAACCTCCAGGCTGTCAGCCTCGTACTGGGGAAGGGCAAAAAACTCTTCCAGTTCTTTAGCAATATCCGTCAAACAAACGATACGGTCACGCAATACCTCTACCAGCAAATCAAGCTGGGTTTTATTTAATTTTGCTATATTCTTACTATAGCCAGACTGCTGCAGGTAAGGCAGCATAAGGCTTTTTAATTCCTCATGGTCTTTTTGTTTAATATGTTGCTGGTTAATCCAGTTTAATTTATCCAGGTCAAAGACAGCCGGATTTTTAGCCACCCGTTCCAGAGTAAAGGCCGAAATTATTTCCTCCGGGGAAAGAATCTGCTCCTCTCCTTCCGGGGACCAGCCTAAAAGGGCCAGAAAGTTAAACAGGGCTTCGGGTAAATAACCCATCTCCCGGTATTGTATCAGAGAAGTAGCACCATGGCGTTTGCTCATTTTTTGCCGGTCGCTGCCCAGTATGAGCGAAATATGGGCAAATTCAGGCCGTTTCAGGTTCAAGGCGTCATATATCATCAACTGCCGCGGGGTATTGGATAAATGCTCCTCCGCCCTGATAACGTGGCTTATTCCCATCAACACATCATCTATAACTACAGCAAAATTGTAGGTGGGGATACCATCTGATTTGACTATTATAAAGTCCCCAATATTATTACTATCAAAACTAACCCGCCCCCGGACCAGATCATCTACCACATATATCCGGTTGGATGGTACTTTGAATCGAATAGCTGGTTTTTCACCCTGGGCTCGCCGGGTTTCAACTTCCTCCGGGGTAAGGTGACGGCACCTGCCGGAATAACGGGGCATCTCGCCACTGTTCATAGCTTCCTGCCGTTCTTCCTCCAATTCAGCCTCGCTACAAAAACAGTAGTAAGCCTGACCGGACTCAAGCAAACGATTAGTGTATTCAGCATATATATCCAAACGCTCAGTCTGGCGATAGGGGCCATCTTCTCCACCAACTTGTAGTCCCTCATTCCAGTTAATCCCCAGCCATTTCAGGGATTCTAATATTTCCTCTTCATATTCCCGGCGCGAGCGTTCCAAGTCAGTATCTTCGCTTCTTATTACCAAATCCCCATTATTATGGCGGGCAAACAGATAGTTAAACAGAGCCGAACGGGCCCCGCCTATATGTAGCGGCCCGGTAGGACTGGGGGCAAATCTAACCTTAAATTTATTCATACAGTACCTCCCTTGTGTACCTCGATTATACCACCATAATTAACCCGGTAACCATATATGATCGTTCGCGATACTACTACAAAAACTCCTATTCGAATTAACCCACCATGGCTGGAGGCCGTGACCGAGAATGAAAATAATTGCTGCGTACATTAGTTTTTTGGTGCGTAATACAGGGAATCCATTGGGGAATACGCGGAAAAATTCTATTAAAAATCCGCGTGAAATAAATTCTATTTTCTTATTAACCCCCCATGGCCGGAGGCCACAACCACCTATGAAAATATGGTGTGGTTATTGCATTAAAGACGTATTCTGCTAAATTTTAATTATCAGGGTCAAAGGTTGAAGAGAT
>JAAYCQ010000114.1 GCA_012729715.1 Syntrophomonadaceae bacterium | reverse complement strand
TCTTCTTTCAGGAGTTCCATGACCACTTTGGCTTTAAATTCGGCTGTGTAGCGATTTCTCTTTTCCATACTAATAGTTTAGCTTATTTTTTGCCGCTGCGTGTCTCACTACCTGGGAGCATTATAAATACGGGAAGAGGCAACTAAGGAAAAACTAGACGTTTCACCTAAAAATGAGAATAAGGTGGAAAAGAATAATTATGACGAAACTAAAAGTTCAGCACGTATTAACCAAGGTAGGAAACCCAAAAAGAAAGGGTTAATGAATGATGTAATTAAGTTGTTGGGAACTGATATTTCTACGGATATGTCTCTGAATCTTAGGTGTAAAATACCTTACGATGGTACGGGGGCTGGAGAACATTCCGATTCGGGGTTAAGTCTATTTAATCAATTTAATAGGAAGGAAAGTCATAAAACCGATGCTGTTAATTATATGAGTAACGGTACAAATGGAAGGTCGGAAAACCATAATACATCATATATTTCTAGGGATATGTCTTTGAATCTTTGGGGTAAAACACCTTACGATAATACAGGAGCAAATTCTGGGTTAGGTCTATCTATTGGGAGGGAGAGCCGAAAAGCCTATGACGAAGGGTTTAAGAATAATGATACATCACCTACTTCCAATGACGCCACAATTAATGTAGATGGACATCGGCAACGTTACCATACGAATGAAGGACTGCGTTGGATACAAAAAGATCCATATACCCGTTCTAAAAAATGATAAAAGGCGGGTGGCCACGGAGTCGGAGTAAAATTGCCCAAGGAATTTTTGACGGAGTGGTAAGTTACTTTGATTTTGTTGAAAATCAGCAAACAGTATTAAATTAATAACCGTCCAACCCAGCTAGGTGTCCAGTCCCCGAAAACTTCGAAGCTTTCATCTGGGCGGTAACCTTACGACCTTTTTCGGTATTAAACAATTCCTCTATGAGTAAGCCTAATAGCAACAAGCGGTTGACAGCTGTTATGTGTAGTACAATTACTCCCCAAAAAGGGCTAATTTGATTTACTGGAACAAACAAGAGATACATGGTCTTATCATCATAGAAATTCAGTTATGGAACATAAATCTTTTTTTAAGCATTGAGATAGGATTTGTTGCACTATAAATTAATCTATCATAAATCCTATTCTATTAATTCCAATAACACCTCTTCGAATAACATATGATAAAACTAAATCCGGGTTACATATATCTGGTTCACATAAATCTGGTGTACAGAAATCCGGTTCACAAACATCAGGATTACATTGGTCATAAACGATTACATCTAAGCCCATATCTTCGAGCACTTCATCTGGTAGGGTATAACTTTGTTCAACAATACCCAAGAAGGAGAATCCAGTTTCGGCGCAGAAGGACAGGAAAAAGTTAGTATAAGACGAATAAACAAAAGTTCCTACAATGCTGCCTATAATGTTGCCTAACATCGCACCAATCATTGGGATGGGAATGAATTTCTGAATAGTAATTGCGCCACCATAGGCAAATACAGCTATAAATATATCTCTCATACAGGCGTCTGCAAATTCATTAGGGGTCATCCGCTCTTTTGACATTTTAATTGCATTGCTAATTGTGTGGAACGCTACTGCTGTTGTTATCCCAATAATAGCTGGATCAATTGCTTTGGCAACTTCACCGGCCAAGCCTGCTTTGAATGATACTGTTATAGAAGCCGCAACAGAGCCCCTTATGAAACTTTGTGCCGATGACGAAAGACACTCAAGTCCCATTTTCTTAAGATCATCAGCACTAATATATTCGCTGTTAACTAATTTTTGAATTAACCTGGTTATATCCGGGGCAATCTTTAATATTGCAGTTAAGACTGCTGCCGTTGCTCCTGCCTGGAGTGCTTCACGTAGGATATGTTCATATTTAATGAGTTCGGTACTAATTCCGTAATTATCCGGATCAAAACTACCGTCCTTTGCTTTTCTAGCAATATCTCTTGTACTTTCTGTATCAATAGGGACTGACTCGGCACCATGTGGGCTTTTAACTCTATCGGTAAGATTTTCAAGAGTTTCACGATATCTTTTAACCTGCTCGGGTCTATTGCTTTGTTCCTTTGCTATTTTCTTCTCTAACCATTTAATTGCTCCTTCAATTTGATCTGTTGGAATAACCCTAGTTTGTCCCATATATATGGAGGCATTAAAATAATCATCAGGATTACTATAGCCTTGTTTATTACAAAATTCTTCAAAAGATATATTCTGTTGTGTACGGTTATAATATTCCCAAAATGATTCGGATTGAGCTTTCGCTGATTTATCACCATGTTTATAGTTTTTTAATCCATAAAACTCTTGCCATGAAGTTAGTATATCCGGTGAAGCGAACCTCTTTGATCCACCGACAGTAGCCTTTTCTCCTGTTCTATCTATAGCAGCATCTATATTAAAAGTACCTGCATGCCAATATTCAAATACATCACCTTTAAGTTGTTCAATATCCGTATTATATCCATCGAATCTATTTATTGACTTGGTTAATTCATCAATACTTTCTTGCACAGTTTGAACATAGGATTCTGCAAGCTCTGCACCAACTAAACCAGTTAAATTATTTAAAGAGTATTTGTATCCTTCTTCAAATAATTTATTCACGACAAGCATCCTCTATAAATTTATCAAGTCCATTATTATAAAATTCCATAATACAAGCTCTATATTGAAGATCCTTTTTGATTTTAAAATTTTTAAAAGTATTCTTGTTCTTAATGCCTACAAAGCCAAAAGACAAAACAAAAGACGATGTCACAATTGGTATAATTCCCAACCCACCTAATCCCATTATACCGCCGCCAATAATGGAGAAATAAGTTAGTAAATCATTGCATGCACCAAATTGTGTTATCTGTTTTTGCATACCCTCGCATAAGTTATTATAATATTCAACAAAATCTTTAAGTGATTGCTGATTTACGAATATGCTTTCAGTTGAAATTATTGCTCTTTTTCCATGCCATCCATAAACTAAACCGAAATTTCCATCAGCTTGATTTTTTACTTTCGGTAAAGCGGCATTTGAAATATCGTTTTCTCCGATGAACACAATTAGATTATCTGATGAGACTTTTGACATATGTGCTTTATATACTTGCTTTGTGTAAATTGAGCATTTAAGATCGTGTTTTGCACTAATTAGCGTTTGAAGTGTATGAGCATAACGTTCACATTTCTTATCAGCCATAATATAAACAATTTTCTTGCCTGTTGATTTATCGAATATTTCAAAGGCATTCTCTAATAATCTATCTTTTTTATCCGCCACCATATATCACTCCATTTATTTGTTTTTTAACTGAGAGTTTTGCATATTTATCTAAGCCCGAAAATAATGGGATTTTAGTTGCCTAGAAAAAGGACTTCACCCCCATATTTGCCGAATTTATAAGGTGACGAAACCAATAAACCAAACAAAAACGAGG
>JAAYCQ010000016.1 GCA_012729715.1 Syntrophomonadaceae bacterium | reverse complement strand
CGCGAGTCCATCAAGGGTAGCGGCCTGGGCACTCCGGCTACCCGGGCGGAAATTATTGAAAAACTCATACGTACCAGCTATATTGAACGCCAGGGTAAGCAGCTAATACCTACTTCCAAAGGTATGCAGTTGCTGGACCTGGTTCCCCCGGCGCTCCGTTCACCGGAATTAACCGCGCAATGGGAGCAGAGATTGGCCGATATTGCCCAGGGCAAGGCTAAAAAAACAGATTTTATGAGTGACATTCGTAAAGATACGTCCCAGTTGGTTCAGAACATCCGCATTGATAGCACGGCGTATAAACCAGATAATGTATCAAAAAGCAAATGCCCCCAATGTGGTCGCTATATGCTGATAGTAAGTGGCAAAAGGGGTAGAATGCTGGCATGCCCGGAACGCTCCTGCGGCTACCGTCAGCCGGAAAAAGGTGATGATTTCGGTAAAATGGGAAGCCGGGCTACCCAGAAAATGATTGATCGTTACAGTGACAAAGAAGAACTGGGCACCAACCTGGGGGACCTGCTTAAAGAAGCCCTGGCCCAAAAAGACAGTAATTTGAAGGGGGGAAAAGGTGCAAAGCATTAAACAAATAGCTAAAGAAGTTATAAACGCTGTGATGCCAATCACAGTAGTAGTAATTATCCTGCAAATGACCTTGATGAAGGTACCCCTGGAAACTCTCTTGCAGTTCCTGGTGGGGGTACTGCTGGTATCATCCGGCCTTATCCTTTTTCTACTGGGAGTGCAGTTAGGACTATTACCTATGGGAGAGCAGATGGGAGAAGCGCTGGCTAAAACAGGTAAATTGTGGGTTATAGTGATATTTGGATTTATACTTGGTCTGGTGGCTGCTATCGCCGAGCCTAACATCCGTATTCTCGCGGTACAGCTGGATTTTGTATCCGAAGGTGCTATCCCCAAAAACCTGTTGATATACAGCATTGCGCTGGGAGTAGCCTTTAGTGTAGGCCTGGCCATGCTGCGGCTGGTTTTAAAACTTCCCCTGACTCGAATCTTGATTATTGGGTATGCCCTGATATTTTGTCTGGCTCTGGCCGCACCGCCCAAATATTTTCCCATTTCTTTTGATGCCGGAGGGATGACTACCGGCCCCTTACTTATTCCCTTTATTCTTTCCCTGGGTGTGGGAGTAGCTTCGGCCTTAAGGGGTTCAGATGCTACCAGTGAAGGCTTTGGATTGGTAGGATTGGCTTATATTGGCCCAGTACTGGCAGTCCTGTTGCTGGGGGTGATTTACGGATGATGAATATCCAGGTTTTTACCGGTTTTAGAGCTACCTTAATAGAGGTGGCCCTGGCCTTTGTTCCGCTGCTGGTCAGCTTTATTATCTTCCAGTTCTGGAGTCTTAACCTATCCCGTACCCGGTTTATGAACATGTTAAAGGGCATCTTACTTACTTTTATCGGCTTGGCCTTGTTTTTACAGGGAGTAAAGGTTGGATTTCTGCCCGCCGGGGAGATTATGGGAGAGGCCTTGAGTACTCTGTCCCATATCTGGATACTTATTCCCGTTGGCTTTATAATAGGATTGGCGACTACCCTGGCAGAGCCTTCGGTGCACACCATGATTTATGAGGTCGAGAATGCTTCGGGGGGATATATTCCTCAGAAAGTTATGCTCTATACCCTGGGTCTGGGGGCAGGTGTTTCCGTGGCTATCTCAATGCTGCGTTTAATTTTGGGTATCCCCCTGTGGTGGTTCCTGGTACCGGGATACCTGATGGCGTTTATCTTGACCCGTTACTGTGCCCGCCCTTTTGTTCCCATTGCCTTTGACTCTGCCAGTGTTGCTACCGGACCAATGACAGTAACCTTTGTCCTGGCCATAACCCTGGGCATAGCTGCAGCTATGGAAGGTCGCAATCCCCTGACGGAAGGTTTCGGCATTATTGCTCTGGTGGCCATGTCGGCTATTTTAGCAGTTCTTATTTTAGGTGTATTATATGGTAAGAAAGAAAGGGAAGCCAGGCAAAAAAGCGGGCAGTAATCTATGGGAGGTAGGAATAATGGAGAGTAAAATCCAGCATGACCTTATTGTCACCATAGT
>JAAYCQ010000113.1 GCA_012729715.1 Syntrophomonadaceae bacterium | reverse complement strand
GAGCAGGGTTGGCATATACCAGTTGATGAACTAATTCAATTGGAAATTGGAGAAAACGAAGATAGCCAAAAGTATAAAGTTATCATAGATTTAAAGCCCAGCAATAAAGAGGAACTAATACTTTTAGAACTTCTTGATATCTGGATTTATACTCATGGGAATACAGGTACAGGTAAGGCGGATTGGAGTCCACTTTTGCTCCGTCTACAGGATTGTCTCTATGAGGAACTTTCTCCGCAGGTGACTACAGATGAGAGAAAAAACATAATTAGTGAAATAACAAATAAACCGTCTCATGAAGATATTTTTGAATTTCTATATATACATGGTGACTATAGGAGTTGGAACTGGGGGAGAGTAGGAAGTGTAAATGGGGCTCTGCTCCATAAACCAGCTTTGCAGTTTTTCATGAGACATCTATCATGACTTTTATAATTCCACGCAACATCTTAGAAATTGTGACAAATGCAGTATTATAAGAATACTGGGGGTTGAATTAATGGCAATTAACACTAGAGAAGGCCATTTACGTACTCTTCAAGCAGAAGCTCTAGAACTGGTTTTAGATGGCACAATTCTGACCGGGTAGGGTTGTGGAAAGGTAAATGGGTAATAACTCTTTCGGGTAATTAATTTGGGTTTAGGAAGAAATATTGAAAACGATGACGGGAATGGGGAAAATTATTACTGAAGCGCTGTATTGAGAACTAACTTATATAAGGTGTGAGCTTATTGTGCGTATTCTTTTGCTTGGACCTGCACGGGCTAATATAATACAATACCTTACGAAATTAAATAATGAAATAATCTGTAATGAGCAACCTATCATCAATAATCTGCAATGTAAACGATTCGATTTCGTTATTAGTTATGGATACAGGCATATTATTCAAAAAGAAGTAATTGATTATTATACAAACAGGATAATTAACCTTCATATTTCTTTATTACCATGGAATAGGGGAGCTGATCCCAACTTATGGAGTTACCTTGAAGATACGCCCAAAGGAGTTAGTATTCATCGTATTGATACTGGTATTGATACCGGACCTATTCTGGTTCAGCAGGAGTGTTGCTCGGAACCGGGGCATACATTACGTACCAGTTATGAAAGGCTTGGCCAGTTGATCGAACTGGCCTTTTTCCAAAACTGGCCTTCTATTGCGTCAGGCACCATTGAGGCAGTTAAACAGGATAATGGCGGGAGCTACCATCGTAGTAAAGATAAAGACAAGTATCTTTATCTTCTGACGAAGGGATGGGATACGCCGGTTCGGAATATCATTGGAAAGGCTTTAGAGTGACAAGAATCTGTCAAATAAGAGAATGGGAATTAGGCCTTGGGGAGGTTTTTTGTAAGTGGAGAAATTTAACCATGGGGGGCGTTTGGTGGGGGAAAAGCATCCTCCTTTTATCGTCGCGGAAATGTCAGGAAACCATAATCAATCCCTGGAAAGAGCCTTGCAGATTGTGGATGCAGCTGCCCGGGCCGGTGCGCACGCAATTAAGCTGCAAACCTATACAGCCGACACTATGACTCTGGACGTAAACGAGGGTGATTTTTTTATTGCGGACAAAGAAAGTTTGTGGCAGGGTAGAAGTTTGTATGATTTATACCAGGAGGCCTATACCCCCTGGGAATGGCATGAGCCGATTTTCAAGTGCTGCCGGGAGCTGGGGTTGATAGCTTTTAGTACGCCTTTTGATGAGACCGCGGTGGATTTTTTAGAAACATTGGATGTTCCCTGCTATAAGATTGCTTCCTTTGAAAATACCGATTTGCCTTTAATTTGTAAGATAGCAGCAACCGGTAAGCCGATGATTATTTCCACCGGCATGGCCAGTGTAGCCGAGATAGATGAAACTGTCAGGGTAGCTCGGGGGGCAGGTTGTAAGGATTTAATTTTGCTGAAGTGTACCAGCTCTTATCCGGCCAGCCCAAAGGATAGCAATTTGCTTACTATTCCGCATATGCAAACCCTGTTTAATTGTCCGGTAGGTCTTTCCGACCATACCATGGGAATTGGCGCAGCGATAGCTTCTGTGGCCCTGGGGGCCTGTATGATAGAGAAGCATTTTACTTTATCCAGAGCCGATGGGGGTGTAGACTCCGCATTTTCCATGGAACCGGAGGAAATGGGACAATTGGTCATTGAGAGTGAACGGGCCTGGCAAGCCCTGGGTCAAATAAGCTATAACCCAGGTGAACAGGAAAGTAAATCTTTGAAGTTCCGGCGTTCTTTATATATAGCCAAAGATATGGCGGCAGGGGAGGTTTTAACCCCCGAGAACCTTCGCATTATAAGGCCGGGGTATGGTTTGGAACCGAAGTATTATGATGTATTTTTAGGGAAAAAGATTAACCAGGCTGTAAAAAAAGGGACTCCTTTGAGCTGGGATTTGATATAACTACAGGAGATCGGTATGAATGAAATCATCGCTATTCGGGTAGACGGTAACAGTGAAATAGGTTTTGGTCATTTGATGAGAATGAAGGCTTTGGCTCGAGAGCTTAGCAAGCTGGGGGCTGAAGTTATTTTTTTGAGTAGAAATCCGGAGAATATTGAGGGATACCGGGTATTGCAATTGGACTGGCAGACCGGGGACGAAGAGGATCTGCGGGTAGAAGAGATACTGATGAATATGCAGGCGGGGATGCTTATTATAGATTCTTATGAGTATACTCAGGAGAGGTTAGATAGGATGGGGCAGATGGCTCTGTTAAGTGTGTATGTGGACGATCTTAACCGCCAGCCTTTTAATACGGATTTTGTGATTAATGGTAATCTCTATGCACCAGGGCTTCCTTACCGGGGGAAGGCCAGGTTTTTGCTGGGTACAAAATATTTGTTGATGCGGGAAGAGTTCGTTGGGGTTTCTCCACGTTTGCCGAATCGAGGTGTGGAGCATGTATTAATTACCTTCGGGGCGGCGGATATGGAGAATGTTACCCCGGAAATTTTACGTGCTCTTAAAATTTATGAGCATTTTAAAGATTTGCACTGGCATGTGGTGATAGGGCCGGTATTCCGTAATGTTGCAGGGATTACAGCGGAGACCAGGGATTATCCTAATGTAACTTTGCATTATAGCCCTGTAATAAAGGATTTAATTGATTTTTGTGATATATCTATTAGTGCCGCCGGGAGTACCACTTATGAACTGGCCGCCTGTGGCGTACCGGCTCTGCTGATAATTACAGCTGATAACCAGGTGAGGCTGGCCCAGGAGGCAGAACGGCAGGGAATGGCGATTAATCTGGGCTGGTACCATGAACTGGACGTAGCCAGGTTATATTCTGCCCTGGATAAATTGATAATTAATTATGAATTAAGGGTACAGATGGCAATGCACGGACAGGAGCTTATCGATGGCCGGGGAGCCCGGCGGGTTGCGGCGATACTGGTGGATGAGATGAGGAAAAACAAATAAGATTGCACAGATTCTATCGTGGTCGGACATTTCGTAATTCCTCCTCTAATCTTTTCTCGAAAAGTGCGTGTTTTGCCTGGCGGAACTTGCGGGTTTCGTAATAGCATTTATACAGATAGGGGCATAATGCCTGAAAGTACCCTTCTTCTTTTTCATATAGGACTCTGCCATCGTTGGCAACTGCTTCTTTTAAAAGACCGGAAGCGGTTTGCAGGTTGACCAGGTCTATGTTGCTTTTGCGATGGAGTAGGATTAAATCACTCATTAAATCAAACAACTGCTGGCTATTAAGCTGCTGTTCCGATAT
>JAAYCQ010000112.1 GCA_012729715.1 Syntrophomonadaceae bacterium | reverse complement strand
TTTTCATGCGTGGTTGCGTATGCATAGCAGACATGGCTAATTATTTCACTTATCAGTTAGCGCCGTGATTTTAGTTCCGCAAAGATATCCCCCAGTTCCACTCCCTGTTCGACTAGTAATACCAGCAGGTGATAGATTAAGTCGGACACTTCATATACTACTTCGGATTTTTCTCGGTTCTTGGCGGCAATTATTACCTCGGCATTTTCCTCGCCGACTTTTTTAAGGATTTTATCCAGTCCTTTATCGAACAAATAAGCAGTATATGAACCTTCCGGCATCTTCTCTTTACGGTCACTGATTATATCATATAATTCATAAAGTATGCCCGGACCCTGTACGGAATCATAAATTTTCTCTACATCTATTAGGGTCGGCTCAATTTCATTACCTTCTATATCACGATAAAAACAAGAATAATGACCGGTATGGCAGGCGACACCGGTCTGGTTCACCTTAATCAGTAGGCTATCCTGATCACAGTCATAAAAAATTTGTTTTACCTCCTGAATATGGCCTGACTCTTCGCCTTTCATCCATAACTGCTGGCGGCTGCGCGAGTAAAACCAGGTTCTGCCGGTCTCCATAGTTTTAGCCAGGGATTCCCGGTTCATATAAGCCATCATTAATACCTGTCCGCTTTTGTTATCTTGTATGATGGCAGGTACCAGGCCTTTCTCGTCAAATTTAATGTTCTCTATCATAATTTTACTGCTACTCCTTTGCCGGCTAGATATTCTTTGGCTTGTTTGATGGTATATTCCCGGAAATGGAAAATGGAAGCACAGAGGACGGCATCTGCTTTGCCCTCTTTGACTGCATCATAGAGATGCTCCAGTTTTCCTGCGCCTCCTGAAGCAATAACCGGAATACCAACCATATCGCTTATGGCCGCGGTAAGCTCAATATCATAGCCATCTTTAGTACCATCTTTATCCATACTGGTAACCAGTATCTCCCCGGCTCCCAGCTTTTCTACTTCTTTGGCCCAGGCCACAGCATCCAGCCCGGTTGCCTTTTGGCCGCCACTAATAACAACCTCCCAGTTATCAGCTCCCTTTTTTATGGCATCAATAGCAACAATCAAACGTTCGCTGCCGAATTTTTTGGCTGCTTCATTTATTAAGGAAGGGTTGTTGACTGCCGCCGAGTTAATAGAAACTTTGTCGGCACCTGCATCCAGGACAACCGCAATATCATCAATAGTACTCATGCCCCCACCTACGATAAAAGGAATGCTAACCGCCTGGGCAGTTTTCCGGGCTAACTCCACCATAGTTTTGCGTCCTTGTACAGAAGCACTGATATCTAAAAATACTACTTCATCTGCGCCTTCACGCTCATAATAAGCGGCAAGTTCCACCGGGTCGCCTGCATCCCGCAGGTTCTCAAAATTAATTCCCTTTACTACCCTGCCTTCATGAACATCAAGACAGGGAATAATCCTTATAGCTGACATAACAATCAACTCCCAATATTAGAATCGAGAAGGTGACAGGGGACGGTTCCTCTGTCACCTTATTTTCAGGTGACAGAGGAACCGTCCCCTGTCACCTGCAGGGCCTGAACCAGGGTTATTCTACCATCGTATATGGCTTTACCAATTATTGCTCCGCAAACACCCAATCCTTCCATAGCCTTGAGATTGCGCACGTCTTCCTGACTGGTTACTCCTCCAGAGGCGATAATCTGCAGTCCGGTATTCCGAGCCATATTCTCTATAGAGGCCAGATTAGGTCCCTGCAGTAAACCATCGCGGGAAACATCCGTAAATACGGCGGTTTTTACCCCCAGAGATTTCATCTGTTGCCCGAAATCTATAGCCGACAGAGATGATGTTTCTACCCAACCTTCAATCGCCACCATACCGTCTCTGGCATCCAGGCCCAGAATAATATGCTCGGAACCAAAATTATTAATAAGGTTTTTTATAAATTCGGGACTACTTACGGCCTTGCTGCCAATTATAACCCGCCTGGCTCCAGCATTTAAAATTGTCTCCACATCTTCCAGGCGGCGCAGTCCGCCTCCCACCTGAAACGGTATCTTTATACCCGCCGCTATTTGTTTTATCACCTCAGTGTTCCGCGGCTTTCCGCTAAAAGCCCCATCCAGGTCAACTACATGCAGCCACTGGGCACCTTGCTCTTCAAAATCTATTGCCACCCGGGCCGGGTTATCAGAATATACTGTCTTGTCTTCCGCCCGTCCCTGCACCAGGCGTACACACTGACCATCCTTTAAATCTATAGCCGGAAAAATAATCATCAGTTTGCTCCTTAATTAAGAAAATAAAGAGAAATACGAAGTATTTCAACCATAATTAAAAATTTAAAATTAAGAATTCAAAATTACTAAAGTTTTCCCTTGGACGACCATACCCCTTCTACCCGGGGTTCGATGACAACTGCCACCTTTAATGCGCGGGCAAAAGCCTTGAAAATCGCTTCAATTATATGGTGACCGTTATCCCCCCGCAAAAGATCAATGTGCAGGTTCATCCCGGATGAATTGGCCACGGCCTGGAAAAATTCCTGTACGTTTTCGCTGGCCAAATCGCCTACTTTTTCCCGTTCAATTTTTACGTTATATACCATGTAAGGGCGGCCGGAAAGGTCTAAAACCACCCGCGCTAACGATTCATCCATAGGAACAGTAGCTTCACCATAGCGGTTAATTCCCTTCTTATCCTGTAAAGCCATTTTTATCGATTCACCCAGGCAAATGCCGATATCCTCTACGGTGTGATGGTCATCTACATCTATATCGCCCTGGGCAGTAACTTTTAGATTACACAGGCTATGAACCGATAATAGGGTAAGCATGTGACTAAGAAAAGGGATAGGGGTATCTATCTGGTAACTGCCGGTCCCATCCAGTTCTACCTTTACCAGTATTTCCGTTTCTCCGGTTTTTCTATGGATTTCTCCTATCCTGGTTAATTCTGGCATAAACTATTCCCCCTTTCTAACCCTGACCGAATTGGCATGGGCAGTCAAACCTTCAACCGTAGCCAGTTTTATTATGTCATCAGCATCTTCCTGGATACCTTCTTTGGAATAATAGATTATACTGGATGATTTCCTGAATGTATCTACACTTACCGGAGAATAAAACCGGGCGGTACCACCGGTAGGCAGGATATGATTAGGACCAGCATAATAGTCTCCCACCGGTTCCGGGGTATACTGCCCCATAAATATAGCACCCGCATTATGGATTTTTGACAGTATGGTAAAAGGATTCTCTACCATCAATTCGAGGTGCTCTGGTGCTACCAGATTAGCAATTTCACAGGCTTCATCGATATTCGAGGTTAGGACCAGAGCGCCGTAATCCTCAAGTGACCGGGCAATTATTTCCTTTCTGGACATTTCCTCTAGCTGGCGGTTTAGTTCTGTTTCCACCTGAGCTATTAAATCTTCACTATCGCTAACCAGTATACTGCGGGCTAAGACATCATGTTCGGCCTGGGACATCATATCGGCCGCCAGGTAAACCGGGTTAGCCTGTTTATCAGCAATAATCAATATCTCACTGGGACC